>NZ_JAUOER010000003.1:0-262790 GCF_031932025.1 Shewanella sp. SP2S2-4 | reverse complement strand
GTCGATGAATATGCGTCATTTGAAGACTACGTAGGCGAAGAACCATATGAAGCAATTGAATCCTTATTAAAGCTAACAACAGTCGAAGTATATGACCAAGTAGATTTATCTTATCGTATTCAATGTAAACCAAATATACTCCAGAACTTTTTTGATGTGATACAAGTCATTGACAGAGATGCTTTCAAAGAAGATATGAAAAGAATTTTAGAGGGATATGGTTTTGCTGATCAATCTGATATAGACATAAAGCATTTACAAAAACGAATAAAGTCTATTGGTTCAGAAAAGAGAACTAATTTTGGGACATTTGACTTATATGGCTACGACATAGAGTTCCTCAAGTCTCTTAAAAATGATGAGTTTGGTGAGTTATTCCAACTTATGTCCAATGTTTCATTGTTTATGAACAAAAAACTATTTAATTATTTGAGCAGTAAAATAACGGAACTTACTCTCAAGGAGGTCACAAATAAGCTATTACTCAATAATATAATCCATCCATTTAGCGTAAACGTTGTTACTATGTACCTTTCTCGACGTTGTAGTCGTTCACTAGTTGGTGGGACGCTTCCAGAAAAATTGCATAAGAAGTATTATCCTGAACATTATGCAACTAAAGACCAGTTGATTGGTGAAGTTTTAAAATATTTACTAGATTCGAGTGAACGTTTTATGTGTGGTGATTATTCTTTAATAGAAGGAACCAAAGAGGAGAAAAATTTTAAAGTTAACGTGTTATTTCCTAAAATGCATGAGGGTTTCACCACTATTTCGGATGTTAGAAGCAGAGTGGAAAGGGACTTAATTATATTAGATCCTGTAATGCACAAGATTGAAGCTGAGATAATAGAGCTATTAGAATCAGAGAAAACCATAATCATTAAAAATTCAGAGATTTTTAGTGATAAAGAAATGATCCCGAAAATCAAAGAGACTTTTGATAGCCTGAAAGAAAAGTAATGTTATACATCGGAATTACTATGAGTGAAGTGGTATAGTGAAATGGCTTCCTTTTAGTGATTTTTCTAGTTTTGGGCTTGTTCTTAATTCAAACTCAATCCCTAGCTCTAATAAGGAAAAATCAGCTTACTTCGGTTAACACAAAAACTTTGAAACTCGTAATGGGGCAAGAGCTTTTTAACTGAACAAACAGCTAGAGGGATAGTTAAGATTGGCATTGCTGCAACAGTGACCGTGTGCTGCAGATGTTACCGTCGATCCGATAGGGATACTTCATATTAAATAAAAATACGGCGAGTCACTGGGTAAATAATGACAATTAATACAGCAGAACTAGCTTTGCGCATCAGTTCTTTATGTTGTAATTCGTCATTAAGAACTTGCCTGAGATTAGCATTGCTGTACCTGCGACTATCTAAAAGGATATTTTAGTCGTGCATTAAGGTGTTGCGCTGGACAGGCAAAATAGCCAAAGCATTTTATTTACTGGGTATGAACGGGCATAATGCGGCGCTTACTATTTGTTTGAGATACAAGGAATAACCATGAAGTACTTGGTTAGCGTAGTTGCATGCTGTTTATTATCGGCCTGTTCTTTTGGGGATGCTGATGTTGAGTTTACGCCAGAAAAAGGAGAAGAGCGCTCGTATCAGCTGTATAGCACCACCAACATCACTGTAGATAATGGTCAGCGTACCGAAACGGTTAACACCAGCTCACATCAATTGCTGCGTTATAAAGTCCTCGAAACTGGCAAAAACAGTCGGTTTCAACTGTACGTCGATTACATGAACATGCGCGATGGCCAAGGGAGCGGCGTCAGTAATGGCCAGCGGGCCGATCGTAATCCTGAAATGCACGCTATTTTCTCGCAGGGATTTGAATTTACATTAAATCTAGACGATGGCAGCATTAAAGAATTCACTGCATTAAACAAACCTGTATGGCAGGCGCTGCTGGCTGAACGCGGCGCAGAGCTTGAGCAGGAACTGAAAAAACTCTTTAGCTCATCGGCCTTCCTTAGCACCATACCCGCCAAAGCGGGGGCGGTCGTCGCGCTTCCTACCTATCAAGGCCACGCCAATGCCAAACTTACTGTATTGCAAGTCACTGATACGCATGTACTAGCCAAAGTTGAAAGTGACGGCGAGCAAGCCAAAATATACGGTCAGCTGATGTTAGAACGTGAGCGGGGTTGGTTAGCGCAGTTAGCTTTAGTGGCAGAAGCGCCGTTTGAGCGCTACGGCTATAAGGGCACAGTGCGCAGCAACGTTATTATGTTGCCGCAGCAGCGCCAGTTGGGTGATTTAACACAGCGTTTAGGTTTTGATTATGATTTCCCTGCCTTTGAGTATCAAAAACAGCCTGACTTTGTACTGGATGACATCAATAGGACCTTAGGCATTGATGCTGTGTTTGCCTATGATGCGGGTTACTTTTACCAGCAAGATGATCTATTAAATCTAGCCTATCATCATGACTTTTCAGGTTTTAAACCCGAAGGCGGATTTAGCTTAACCGATATCACGGCACACAGCGCGGATGGCACTGTGCTGCCGCTGCAACTGAGCAAGGTGGGCAGTTACAGTTATCCAGAACAG
This sequence comes from Shewanella sp. SP2S2-4, assembly GCF_031932025.1. Taxonomy (NCBI): domain Bacteria; kingdom Pseudomonadati; phylum Pseudomonadota; class Gammaproteobacteria; order Alteromonadales; family Shewanellaceae; genus Shewanella; species Shewanella sp. SP2S2-4. Next base: position 260,226 of record NZ_JAUOER010000003.1, on the reverse strand, counting down.
GATGGTTTCCATCAATCTGTGCAGCAAAATCTGCTTATTGGCTGGAATGCACCAAATGACCTCTTAGCTCAGGTTGCTGAGTTTCGCGCGACTGCCCATTATCATGGTGCGAAACTGGTCAAGCTTAACCTGACCCCCGACCCCAACAAAACTGTGAGCTTGCAGTATGAAGATTTACAGCTCGAACTCTCGCCAATCCCCGACAAGCCATTCAGTTATCTGCTGAAATCGCGAGGCGGCGCTGATAAAACGTGGTTATACCGGCGCTATGATGGTGCCGAAGGCGCTATGGTGCACTATCTTTCACCGCCAGCCACTGGACCGGATTGGCTAACGTCGGCAGAGCAAAATATGTTGGCGCTGGCCTCATCGGCGCAATATGAGACGATTACACAGTTTACCTTTGCCGCCGCGCCGTCGGCGCTGACACTCTATGTGAATACCGCGGCTGACAGCGGCGAACTGACGAAGAATATTCGTTTTATTCCAACCCAAGATTACGCGCAAAATGTCGCGTATCCGCCGGCGCAACAGCAACTGCTTTACAGCGATGATATGTATGCGTCCTATGATAATCAGCCGCAACCTAGCACACCAGCTGATCCCGCCTTACTTGAGCCGCAAATCGTTGCTAGATACGGCGTCAGCATGCTGTTAACGTCCGAGCAGGCAGCGGTGTGCACCCTCAGTGTGGTCGATGCCCCTAAGGTCAACGGACATACACTGCAATGGACAAACACCAGCGCAAGCAGCAACACGGGTTTTGGTGCTGGGCTGGATAAGTTTGTGCAGTACCAACTGAGCAGCGCCGATGGGATCCGCCGCAATTTTTACGACATCAAGGTCAGCAGCACCTTGACCTGTACTGGTACGCCCAAATGGCAAGCGCTAGCGTATCAACCTGAGCAAAGCTGGTTGATTGATATCACTCAACTGCCGAATCTTGATGCCACTCAAACCGTCGCCGACGTTATGCGGCGCTATCGTTTTTTAAATGCGCAGAATTTACCCCTTGCGCCTGCTATTCAAGATTATGGCAGTGACTTTTATCAGCGTCCGTTGCAGCAAGTATTACGTGAGCAACGCTGGTTTGTGCTGGCGGGGCGCGCTGCAAAGATAGAACAGCTTTCGATAAGCGGCGAACCTGTCAATAAACAGTGGGTTAATACATTCCCTGCGTTACCTTAAGGAGCAGAATATGCGAGTCTTATTACTATTATCTGCGCTACTTATGTCGTTTAATTTGTCAGCTGAGCGAATTTTACTCGACCAAGAATGGCGGCTTAGCGATGTACCGGGCGAAGCCATTTATTATCTGGAGCAAGCGCCGACAGAGCAAGATGGCGAGTGGCCAGTACAGCTATTTTATCTGGAAACGGATAAACCGTTTTTTTACGGCAGCTTGAACGGGCCGGATTTAGTGGGGAATGTTATTGTTGGTGATTTCGAGTTTTTCTACCCTGACGGCCAACTGTCTCGCAAGGGCAGTAGCGATGCGCAAGGACATTATCAGGGCACGCATCTGCATTATTGGGAAGACGGAGCGCTTTCGGGAGAGTACCACTACCAGAATGGTCAGTTGAACGGCGAGCAGAAAAGCTATTATCAAAATGGTCAACTGCAGCGCCATGAGCATCGCGTGAATGGGGCTGAATTAGGCTTATCGCAAAGTTATCATGCCAACGGCCTGCTGGCATCGCGCGCAAACTATGGTGCGAACGGTATGGAAGGGCGATATGAAAGCTTCTATGACAATGGTAAGCCAGAACAAAGCGTGAATATGGTGGCGGGAAAATACCAAGGTGAGCGACTGTATTGGACTAAAGAGGGCTGGTTATACACCAAAGAGTTTTACCTGAATGGAAAAATGCACGGAGAAGTGTTGAGTTATCAGGCCGCAGATATTCTGCAAGAGATCAAACATTATCAGCATGGCAAGCAGGTAGGAAACCAGCAGCGTTTTAAAGGGCCAGGGCTGTTAGCCATGCAGCAAGAGTACGATAATGATGGCCGTGAAATACAGAATATTACCTATGATAATGCTGGCAATGTCGCCACCCAAACCGATACTCAATATCTTGCAAAAGGCCGGATTAGCACTGAACTGCGCTTCGATGGCACTGGAAAGTTAACCCATCAATATCAGCGTGATACTGCGAAAAACTGGAGTTTACGTCAGCGCTTCGACTCAGCAGGTGAATTGATTGAACGCGATGAACAACTCAAGGGACAATATGAAGGCTTGTATATCGGTGCTGGCTGGAATGGTTATGTCAGGCAAATCAACTACAGCAAGGGTCAAATGCACGGTGCCTATCGAGAAGATAACGCCGAGGACGGCAGTTTTGTGAAGGGCCAATACCACTTGGGCTTAAAGGTTGGTCAGTGGATCACACAAAATACCGACACGACGCGCAATGAGCAGTTTAATCAACAAGGTCAGCTTAACGGTGAACAGAGTGAAATCTCAGCCGATGGCACGATAATGCACCGAGCATTTTATAAAAACGCTAAGTTACATGGCGCATATTTACAGCGTGGTTTTGATAAACAGCTGCAAGCCCAAGGTCAGTATGTTAACGGTCAGCGTGAAGGCCAATGGCTGCTGCAAGATGAAAGCAGCTACAGCATGGTTAAGCTCTGGCATGGCAACTATAAAGCAGGACACGAAGTCGGTAGTTGGCTGGCCTTTTCCGCTAACGGCCATTTATTAGGGCTGACGCAATATGATGATAAAGGTCAATTGCAGGGCAAAGGCTACAGTTTTAACGAAGATGGCAGCCTGCTGCAAAGTGATGAGTATCTCGATAATCAACTGCACGGCAGGTCGGTGTATTACTTTAATGGCGAACCCTCATCCGAGTATCGCTATCAAAATGGTCAGATGATCAGCGAGTAGCTGGTTATCGCGTAATCAACTTATCGCGCAATAAAACAGAAACCGGCAGACTATGCCGGTTTTTTACTTTTGTCTTTTGAATGTGTAGCTGGCATATTTTTGCTTGTCTTGCTGTAACGCTTCGCCATACACAGCACCCGTTATTAGCGTGGCATAGCGACACTTCAATTCTACAACCCTCACTTCTAACCCCCTTACTTCCCAAACCTTCGTTTCGCAATTGCGAGCTGGTCTGAACAAACACAATCCCAGCGTTGAACGTTAACGAGTTCTCATACTTCTGCAACTTTCACCGCGGTGTTTTGTTAAATGAACAATGCAGGCAGCGGCATGAGCCGATTTTCAGCTAAAAGCATTATATTCATTATGGAGGGATAGTTTTATTTTTCAAACTATTGAAAATAATTATTTATTGTGTAAAGTAGCCAGCCTTGCTATTTTGTAACAAAATGCTACAGAGTTGCTGTTGTATTTGTCCATTTATTGGATATCCCTTTGCGTATGTCGCCCGACACAGCTAACTGCAGTCTTGTTAGCTGTTTTTTTTGCCTAAAATAAAATATCGTTTATTTTTTGCTCTATAGATCCATAGGTTAACACTTAGCCTTCGGATAATTGCGGCTATGCTTAATCCAATAACAGGCTTGTGTGCAATGCAAAAGGGGCGTGAGATGAAGCGTGTATTGATAAGTTTAACGGGTAAAGTGCAAGGTGTGGGTTGTCGGCATGCGACCTTGACTAAGGCCAGAGCTTTGGGCGTGACAGGCTATGTCACCAATTGCCGTGATGGCAGTGTCGAAGTATTAGCCCAAGGCAGTGATATTGCGGTGAATAACTTGATTGCTTGGTGCGAAGTGGGCGTGCCTTGTACCGAGGGATTAACTGTCACAGTGGGAGAAGACGAAGCCGATGATATCTACCTCGACTTCTCCATAGTACAGTCTTAAGCTAAAAGTGCAGTCTTAAACAGCAGTACAGTCTAAGTCATTCATTTTAGAGTACGACTTAAGTCTTTTGCAATTTACTAGCTGACTCAGTATTGCCCAACCGTTTGTATGGATTCAGCATTCAAACTTATTTGCTGTGCACTAGGTTGTGCCATCTTACGAATTTGGATCACCATGCCCATTTCGGGGTGATCTAAATAATGGATTTCTTCACTCTTCACCCGGCGGTTTTGTTCCAAAGGTACTGATATTAAAAACGGTGTCATGACTTTGGGCGCCGTGAGCGTTGCGCTGCTGTCTGGTGCATCGCTTGGCATTACTGGTAATAACTTCCGGCCTTCTTTACGCAAATTCAGTGCGGTTTCAATATACAAATAGTGGCTTAAATAGATATTCAGTGTGCCATCTAATTCCCACACCGGTGATACCACTGGCGCAAGCATAGGCGTGCCATCGGCATGAGTCATAGGCTCAGCTTGAGCTTGCTTAATGATTTTTCTGCCATCGAAGTGATACGTACCTGAGAAATCTTTACCCGCAAATAAACGAATAGGCACAGAACCACTTTTACCACGCATTGGTTGTTGCCACGCCATGTGCAGTAAACTGCGCGTGCCGCGTTCACGGGAGATACTATTGATAATGCTCGCGAATTGGCTTTGGCTGCGCGCTAATAACACTGGGCCACCATTAGCGCTGGCATAGCTGGTCGTTGCGCTGCTGATTTCTGACGGGATCACTGGCGGATAGCGATATTCGACACTAGTTGGCGCGGCGGCTACAGGCTCAGACGTTGGATCACCGTTTAAGCTTTCAGCGCAATGGCTATTGGCATCGGCATCAAATACTAGCGTACAAGGCGCCGACTCACTCGCCATTGGGGTAACGACTTGTGCAACCGCTGGAGAGATCAAGTCTATCGCTTTATCGGTTTTCGTCTTGATCGGCGTATCTGGCCATTGTTCAGTTGACTGACTTTGGCGTTCAAATACATAGACTTCAACTTCGAACCAAGCTTCAGCTTGGACGACCTGACTGTGCGATAGTGCAATGAGGGTAGCGATAGAGACCGCGAGTTTACGTAACACTATTTATTATCTCCAAGACGATGTTGCGATAATTGTTCGAGCAAGAGTTTCACTAAAGCGAGCCTGTCTTTGCTGGTTTCGGCCGCAAGGCTGAACTTTAACTTATTCGGTCCTTCCATTCGATAGATTTGTGGCTGGCTTTGGAGTAATCCAATAATAAACATAGGATCGATGACGTGATCATGACTAAATTCGATGCTGCCACCTTTACTGTGCACTTCTATTTTAGTCGCCCCTAAGCGAGTCGCCTCATGTTTATAGAAGGTCATTTCCATTAAGTTGCGCGTCGGTTCGGGCAATAGGCCAAAACGGTCGATCAATTCGACTTTTAACTCATCCAGCGCCGCTTCGGTTTCGCAACCTGCGATGCGTTTATAGAGGGATAGACGAATATTCACGTCGCTCACATAGGCCTCAGGCAGTAGGGCGGGGATACGCAGTTCAATTTCACATTGTTGATTCAGCATTTGCGCCAGCGATGGCTCTTTGCCTTGTTTTAAAGCTTTGACTGCCGCTTCGAGCATTTCCATGTACAAGCTAAAACCAATTTTCGAAATATGGCCACTCTGTTCATCGCCCAAGAGTTCACCTGCGCCGCGGATCTCTAAATCTTGGGTCGCCAGCATAAAGCCTGCACCGAGATCTTCAAGGGCATCAATGGCTTCTAAACGTTTGCGCGCATCTGGGGTCATACGTTTGGGATGCGGCGTCATCAAATAAGCGTAGGCCTGATGGTGCGAGCGTCCGACGCGGCCGCGTAATTGGTGTAACTGCGCCAGACCAAAGGTATCGGCGCGCTCAATAATAATGGTGTTGGCACTCGGGACGTCGATACCAGTTTCGATAATAGTAGTACAGACTAACACGTTGAATCTTTGGTGATAAAAGTCAGACATCACCCGCTCAAGGTCGCGTTCACGCATTTGACCGTGGGCGACGACTACCCGCGCTTCTGGCAGTAAATCGATAATGCCTTGGGCACATTTTTCAATACTTTCAACATTATTGTGCAGGTAATACACTTGGCCGCCACGGAGAATTTCCCGCAAAATGGCCTCGCGCACGGTTGCAGGATCGGATTCGCGCACAAAGGTTTTTACCGCTAAACGTTTGGCGGGCGGGGTGGCGATAATCGATAAATCGCGCATGCCCGACATGGCCATATTTAAGGTGCGCGGAATGGGCGTTGCGGTCAGAGTTAAGATATCGACGTTGGCACGCAGTGCCTTGATTTTCTCTTTCTGACGCACACCGAATCTGTGTTCTTCGTCGATGATCAGCAGGCCTAAGTTTTCAAACTTGGCCTCAGATTGCAATAACTTGTGAGTACCGATAACGATATCGACTTTGCCTTCTTCCAATTGCTGCAGCACTTGAGTCTGCTCTTTAGCGGTGCGAAAGCGTGACATCACTTCGGTGACCACGGGCCAGTCGGCAAACCTGTCTTTAAAGTTTTCATAGTGTTGCTGGGCAAGCAATGTGGTCGGGACCAGCACGACCACTTGCTTGCCGGCGTTGACGGCCACAAAGGCGGCGCGCATGGCCACTTCGGTTTTACCAAAGCCCACATCGCCACAGACTAATCTGTCCATTGCGGTCGGCGATTGCATATCGGCTAACACGGCGATGATGGCACTTTCTTGATCGACGGTTTCCTCGAAGGGGAAGCCGCGAGCGAATTGGGCGTATTCATCTTCGTCAATCTCGCAGCTTTCGCCGGGACGAGATTGGCGACGGGCATAGACATCAAGCAGCTCGGCCGCAACATCGCGGATTTTTTCAATGGCTTTTTTCTTGGCTTTAGCCCACGTCTCATTGCCGAGTTTATTTAAGTGGGCGTCTTCGTCGGCGCCAACACTGTAGCGGCTGATAAGGTGCAATGAAGACACTGGCACATACAGTTTATCGCCGCCGGCGTATTCCAGTTGCAGGTATTCAGCGACCAGTCCGCCTGTATCTAGCGTGACTAAGCCTTTATAGAGGGCAACACCGTGTTCTAAATGCACAATGGGCTGGCCGACTTTGAGTTCGGCCAAGTTTTTAATCAGGGCATCGTTACTGATCTGACGCTGTTTTTCACGGCGACGTTGCTGGGAAATTCGATGGCCGAAGAGCTCAGTTTCACAAATGATACTGATGCCATCTTTGGCGCTGATCTGCAGCAAACAACCGCGTGACAGCGGCGATACGATAAGGCCTAACTTAGCATCACTTTGAATAAATTCATCAAAATGGTTAAACAGCGCAGGTTTTAACTGAATTTTTGCGAGCAATTCAAGTAGCGCTTCGCGGCGACCCTCGGACTCGGCGCTAAACAACATGCGTTTGGCGCTGCTAGCATAATCTTGCAGCGCTAGCAGTGGTTGCTTTAATTTATGGTTGGCGCTGATGTCGGGCAGGGTGCTGGCAGCAATCACCACCGCTTTCGTCGCTTCAGTGCCATCAGTCGGCACTTGCATTTGGTAACGTGGTAGCGGTTTAAAGGCGGCAAATAACTCTTCTATGAGTAAGTACAGCTCTTTAGGCGCCAGTAGCGGCCGCAGTGGGTCGACACGTCTATCTTGATAGCGATGTTCGACTTCTTGCAGATGCGCGCGCGCCGACTTTTCGATATCGCCTAAAGTGACTAACTGAGTGTCCTTGGGCAAGTAATCGAATAGGGTCGCTGTGTCATCAAAAAACAGCGGCAGGTAGTTTTCAATCCCCGCCGGCATCAAGTTACGGCTCACCAGCTGATAAACTGACTCTGGCTCTTTGACTATGACCTCAAAACGGCGGCGGTATCTTTGCCTAAAACCTTCGATGGCCGAACTGTCGGTTGGGAATTCCTTCGCGGGCAATAGGCGAATCGAGTCGACAGGCTGCAATGAACGTTGGGTTTCGGGATCAAAATGGCGGATGGTTTCCACTTCTTCATCGAATAGCTCGATGCGCAGTGGCATATTCATCCCAGTGGGGAAGATATCCAGAATCGAGCCGCGAATGGCAAACTCGCCGTGTTCATACACTTGCTCCACCGAATGGTAGCCAGTGTCGGTTAAATGCTGGCGTACATCGTGTAACTTGTAGCTGTCGCCTTTTTTCAGCACAAATACGTTGGCGCTTAAATAGGCCTTAGGTGGCAGGCGCATCATTAAGGTCGTGACGGGCACGATAACGATGTTTTGCTCAATTTGAGACAGCTGCGACAGGGTTTCGAGTCGCTGGGAGATCAAATCCTGATGGGGCGAAAAACTGTCGTAGGGCAAGGTTTCGCGGTCAGGGAATAATCTGACCTTAATGCCTGTTTTACCGAGAAAATAACTCAGTTCTAGCTCTAAGCTTAAGGCGCTTGGCGTATCACTGGTAACAACTAAGGTCGTCCCCTTATGTTGACGCGCTAAACTGGCGAGTGTAACAGCTTGGCAAACGCCGCCCACGGTGGACAGAGTCTGGATTTGAGTGCCATTTTTGACGGCTGGCGGCGTTAGGGCTGATATGTGAGTCATTGGCGTGCGATAAACTGATTCATTCACAAAGAGTTGCAGACATTGTAGAGACTTGATGGCGCAGGTGCCAGTGAAAAGTCAGCGGCTATTGACGCTCGTCTCTGGCGAGTTTACGTAACTTGAGTTGTTTCTGCTGTACATTAAGGCTGGCTTTGACTAATTGTTCCACGTCAGCCTCGAGAATTTGACTGAATTCAAAGTCGGTTTGCCATTGCGGGGCAGGAGACTGAAGTTCCGCCTGAGTATGTTGCTCGGCATTTTGTGTGTCACCGCTATGAGTATCGCTATTGGTGCAGCTCTCGGTAGATAGCGTTTTTTGCGCGGTAGAGGCGGTTACTTTGCCAAAACACAAAATGGCGACTAATTCGTCATGAATAAACAGGGTGATTTTATAGTGTGAGCCTATGGTTAAGGCTGTGGGCGTGAGCAGTCTTAGGCCGCTGCCACCAAACTGATTGCCAATGCATTTTTCGCCCTCTTGGGTTTCTTTCTCTAATACATGCTGCAGCACTAAATCCACTTTGCGAGATTGCAGCTTTAAAAAGTCCACGACAACTTTTGCCTCGTTATCTAAATGGCGCAGTTGTAGCAAGCAGTTGGCTTCAAGTGTTTTCACTTCGCTGAGTAGCTGAATACCCAATGATTGCATTGATCTTAATGCCATTTCAGAGGGTAATGGCTCGGAACTCGGCCACAGACTTAAGTAGGCGGTGAAGTGGTGAGGCACACTAAAATACGGATTGGTGTCAGTGAACAAGGCTTGCCTCTTTATTTATAGGACCAATACCCCTATTATCGTGCCCATCTTCATGATTTAGCAAGTTCAGCACACAGGACGCAACCCTCTTTCAATGAATCCAGGATTCCCTTTCTATATTGGTTACCGTTATTGGCGGGCCAGAAAAGCGAACGCGTTCGCGTCGTTTATTACTCTATTTGCCGTATCGGGCATTTTCTTAGGTGTTGCCGCGCTTATTGTGGTGAGTTCTGTGATGAATGGTCTCGAAGGCCAACTCAAGCAACGTATCTTAGGCGCAGTACCGCAATTAACTCTTTATAGTGAAGCGCCTTTAGTCGATTGGACTGAGCAGGCGAGTGCGCTTAAAGCCTTACCTGGCGTATTAGGCGTGACGCCGAGCGTGTCGACGCAGGCCATGGTGCAATCGGCGGCGAGTATTCGTGCTGTACAGGTTTATGGCGTGTTCCCCGAGTTAGCGGAAAAGTTATCTTCGGTTGCCCAGCACACTTACTCAGGTGCATTTGAGCAGCTGACGAGCGGCGACTACAAGGTGATTTTAGGCTCTGAGCTGGCAAGGCAACTTAAAGTCGCCCCTGGTGATACGGTGCGATTATTGAGTGGCGATGGTGTGGTGTATTCGCCCTTAGGTCCAGTGCCGAGTCAACGTAAGTTTTTGGTCTCGGGCATTTTTGAAATGGGCTCTCAGGTCGATGCGGGCGTGGCATATATCCATTATCAAGATGCGAAACGGCTGATGCGCCAACCAAGTAAAGAGATCAGTCAACTTAGGCTTTATTTAGCGGATCCTTTCAGCGCACCGGCTTTAGCGCCTAAAGTGCAGGATATATTAGCTAAACAAGGTTTGAAGGCGACAACCAGCGATTGGCGTGATACCTATGGCCACTTGTTTGGCGCGGTCAAGATGGAAAAGAACATGATGTCACTGATGTTGAGTCTGATTGTGGCCGTGGCCGCATTCAATATCGTCTCGGCGCTGGTCATGATGGTGGTCGATAAAACCACAGATGTGGCTGTACTCAAAACCCAAGGCGTGACCACACCCGCCGTGATGGGCATTTTTGTGGTGCAAGGATCGCTCAATGCAGTGCTCGGTTTAGTGCTGGGGCTGGCGGTTGGGATACTCATCACCTTGAATCTGAATGGCATTATGACCACCTTAGGGATTTCTATTTTAGGTGTGGGGCAAAGTTTGCCGGTGAAACTGGAATTGATGCAGTTGTCTGTGATCGTGATTGGTACGCTGCTGGTGACCCTGCTGGCGACCTTATATCCCGCACTGCGCGCTGCTAATGTGCAACCCGCGACTGCGCTCAGATATGAGTAACGGTATGCGCCAATAGCTGTAAACCGTCGGCATTTTTGAATTGAGCGACGGTTTAGCAAGAAGCGAATAATTAAATGCACTGATTTAATGACATAAATCGATGCCAAAGCCTGTTTAAGAGAGAACTTCAATGCAAGACGTGTTACTGCAAGTGCAGAGTGTCAGTAAGAGTTACCATGATGGCGCCGTGACCACGCAAGTGTTGTCTAATGTTGATCTGCAAGTGTTTAAGGGCGAGCAGTTGGCGATTGTCGGCAGTTCAGGCTCAGGTAAGAGTACCTTGCTGCACATCATGGGCACGTTGGATGAACCAACCGCAGGTAAAGTCTTGCTATTAGGCGAAGATTTATATCAAGTGTCCAGTGCGCGCCAAGCGCAGATCCGTAACCAAGACTTGGGTTTTATCTATCAATTCCATCATTTATTGCCTGAATTTACTGCGCTAGAAAACGTCGCTATGCCGGCGTTTATTCAAGGTAAAGATCGTAAACTGGCGCTCGCCGATGCTAAAGCCTTGTTGGAGCGCGTTGGGTTAGGGCATCGCATGACGCACATTCCCGCCGAGCTATCGGGCGGCGAACGTCAGCGTGTGGCTATCGCAAGGGCCTTGATTAATAAACCTAAATTAGTGCTGGCCGATGAACCTACGGGTAACTTAGATGCCAACAGCGGCGATGCCGTTTATGAGTTGATCCGCGAACTCGCCGAACAACTGGGTACGGCGTTTGTGGTGGTGACCCATGATCATAAATTGGCTGCCCGTATGGACCGTCAGCTGATGATGAAGAACGGCTTCCTGCAATTAGCGGCGGAAACCCAAGTATGAAAGGACCGTTAGCCTTATCCATTGGTTGGCGTTTTTATCGCGCCCGCCAATCCAACAGCTTTATTAGCTTTATTTCCTTCGCATCGACTGCGGGCATCGCCTTAGGCGTGGCGGTATTGATCATCGTCTTGTCGGCGATGAACGGTTTTGAGCGCGAGTTAGAACATAGATTGCTTGGCGTCGTGCCGCAGGCGGACATAGTCGGTGTGAGCGAGCCTATCGCGAATTGGCAGAGTGTTGCCGAGGGCGCACTGTTAATTGAAGGTATTCGCGGCGCGGCGCCTTTTATCCGCATGCAAGGTTTAGTGCAAAAGCCCGGCGGTTTTCAAGGCTTAGCTGTCGTGGGGATCGATCCAAAAGAAGAAATCAAGGTCTCGACACTGGCGCAATTTATGAGCGATACCAGCTGGCAGAGTCTAGGCCAAGATGAGAATCACATCGTCCTTGGGCAGAGTTTGTTGACCAAGTTGGGGCTTGAGGTTGGCGATACGCTGGCCTTATATGTGCAGGATATGGATCCAGAAGCGGCGGGCAGTTTACGCGCGGCGAAGAGCCATCGTTTTGTGGTGTCTGGCGCCTATAATCTTGGCGGCGAGCTTGAGCTGACCACGGCTTATATTCCTATGCAGTACGCGGCGCAGATTTTGAACATGAAGAGCGGCGTGACTGGCGTGCGTATTAGCGTCGATAAAGTGTTTGATGCACCCGTCAAAGTGCGCGAGCTTGGTTATGCGCAAAAGCAGTCGGTGTATATCAGTGACTGGACCCGTACCCAAGGGCATTTATATCAAGACATTCAGTTGGTTCGCACTGTTATGTACTTAGTGCTAGTGCTGGTGATTGGTGTCGCCTGCTTTAACATCGTTTCCACCTTAGTGATGGCAGTGCGAGATAAAGCCTCTGAGATTGCGATTTTGATGACTATGGGTCTGAGCCGCCTTGCTGTGATGGGTATTTTCATGGTGCAGGGCGCCTTGAATGGTCTGCTTGGTTGTGGTCTTGGCGGGATTATCGGCGTGAGTGTGGCACTGAATTTAAGTGCGATTGCCAGTACGATGGAGCAGTTACTCGGTATTCAACTGCTGTCAGCAGATGTGTACTTTGTCGACTTTTTACCGTCTGAGTTACATGGCTCAGATGCGGTGTTGGTGATTGTGATGGCGTTTGTGATGAGCTTAATCGCCACGCTCTATCCTGCTTGGAAAGCCAGTCAGATTGCGCCAGCGCAGGCCTTAGCGGGTAGATAACGCAATCAGTGGTTGTGCGTCCTGTTTGCCGATTGGTGCTGAAATCAGTGCTGACGCTTGCAGGGGTATCTTCTTAAAGTTTTAGAAATGAAAGCCATATAAACAAAAAGGCCAGTGAGCGCTCTTAGAAGAGACTGCCACTGGCCTTTTTTGTCTAAAGCTTTGTGTCTATGCGTTTTGGAAAGCTAAGTGTTAATCGAGGCTAACGCTTCGAGACTAACGCCTACAATTAACGCTTTAATGCTTCGTTCAATAAAGGACGCATGATTTTAACTAATTCTGTGGTCACTTTAGGTGAACCTGCAACTATGTTACCAGAAATCAAATAGTTATGGTTGCCAGTGAAATCGGTAACCGTACCGCCCGCTTCGCGGCAGATAAGATCGCCAGCAGCGATGTCCCATGGCTTTAAGCCGATTTCGAAGAAACCGTCTAAACGACCCGCAGCAACATAGGCTAAATCTAATGCGGCAGAACCTGCGCGACGTAAGTCAGCACATTGGCCGAAGACTTCGCCGAAAATAGCCATGTAAGTTTCAGTGTGTTGACGCGCCTTGAATGGGAAGCCAGTACCAATCATGGTAGGAGCTAATTCATTCACGTTGGTAACACGCAGACGGAAATCATTGAGTTTTGCGCCTTTACCACGGACGGCGGTAAAGAGTTCTTCACGGACAGGATCGTAAACAACCGCAACTTCAGTTTTACCTTTATGTTGCAGAGCGATAGAAATCGCGAAGTGGGGAATGCCTCTAACAAAGTTGTTAGTGCCATCCAGAGGGTCAACTATCCAAACGTAGTCGTTATTCTCACCGCGGTTTTCGCCTTTCTCTTCACCCACGATAGTGTGATCAGGGTAAGATTTACGAATTTGGTAAGTAATTGTCGCTTCTGCTTCCTTGTCTACACTGGTAACAAAATCGTTGATACCTTTTGAACTGACTTCAATACGGTCAAGTTCGGTATAGGCGCGCATAATATTTTGGCCGGCCGCGCGGGCAGCGCGTACAGCAATCGTCAGCATCGGATGCATTGCAATCCCCTGGATGTTAAAGAACGTTAAAATAGCGGGCGGCATTATACCAGATTTGATAGTTATATCAAATACCGATTTTCATATAAGCATTCGGCAATGGCTGTGATAATATTCGTCCCCAACGTTTTATGAATTAAATTAAGTTGTTTCATGCTAAGTAATATTCGAGTGGTTTTAGTGGGGACTTCGCACCCCGGCAATATTGGTTCCACTGCCAGAGCGATGAAGACTATGGGTCTGTCAAATCTGTACCTTGCAGAACCGCGTGTTGAACCCGATGGGCATTCCATTGCATTAGCCGCGGGTGCATCGGATATTCTGAAACATCTTGTGAAAGTGGATTCACTCGCTGAAGCGATTGCCGATTGCAGTCTCGTGATTGCAACCAGCGCGCGCAGTCGCACCTTAGATTGGCCGATGTTAGAGCCAAGAGAAGCTGGGGTGAGATTAGCGACCGAGGCACTTAAAGGTCCCGTTGCAATCGTGTTTGGCCGTGAGAACCACGGGTTGAGCAATGAAGAGTTGCAACAGTGCACTTATCATGTGGCGATTCCTGCAAATCCTGAATACAGCTCGCTCAATCTTGCGCAAGCCGTACAAATCATTTGTTATGAAACCCGTGTTGCCCACCTCGCACAAAAAGAAGTGGCCGAAGAAGAGCTGACTGAGTATCCCTTGGCCGCCGATCAGGAACGTTTCTTTGCACACCTTGAGACGACGCTGCTATCAACCGGCTTTATCATTAAGAATCATCCCGGACAAGTGATGATGAAACTGCGCCGCTTGTTTAGCCGCGCACGGATTGAGAGTCAGGAGATGAATATTCTCAGGGGTATTTTGACCTCTATTGAGAAAGTGACGGGCTCTAAAGACAAATAGCCAAATCCTAATCATCAATAATTACCGTACAGAATGACCGTAAAGGGATAAACAATGGGCGTGATAGCTAGGCTAAAAGAAGACATTGAATCTATATATCACCGTGATCCTGCGGCGCGCAGCGCGTTTGAGATCTTGGTTAACTATCCGGGCATGCATGCCATTTGGTTGCATCGGATAAGCCATAAGCTATGGAAGCGCGATTGGCGCTTAACGGCACGTTGTTTATCGACTTTTTCCCGTTGGTTGACGGGTGTAGAAATCCATCCAGGTGCGACCATAGGTCATCGATTTTTTATCGACCATGGCATGGGGGTGGTGATTGGTGAAACGGCTGAAATTGGCGATGATTGCACCCTTTATCATGGTGTAACGCTTGGCGGAACCACATGGCAAGCGGGGAAACGTCATCCGACGTTAGCCAATAACGTGGTGGTCGGCGCGGGGGCAAAAATCCTCGGTCCTATTACCATGCACGACGGTGCGCGTGTGGGTTCAAACTCGGTTGTGGTAAAAGATGTGCCAAAAGATACCACCGTAGTGGGTATTCCTGGGCGCGTGGTGGCATCACCGTCACCGCAATCGAAAGAGAAAACTGAACGCCGTAGCGCGATGGCTAAAAAATACGGTTTTGATGCATACGCAGTATCACCGGATAATCCCGATCCTGTTGCCAATGCGATAGGGCAGATGCTGGATCATATGCATCTGATGGACTCGAAAGTTCAAGAATTGTGTCAAGCCATTCAAGGGTTGGGGGGTAATGTCTGCACCGAAAAACTGCCAGAGCTTGATATGGGCGAGTTTAATGATGCAGAAAAAGCGGCAGCGGAAAAACGCCATAGTGCATTAGATGAGTTTGATCCGAGTATCTAAGTTTCAAGAAATGGTTCAACGAAACCACTTAACTAAGTGGTCTAACTTGCTTAAGGGCTGACTCTCGCAAGGGTCTCCTTTAGCATTTTACTTTAGCTTATCCTGTTGTAAAGGCGCATATTGCGGTCAAACCTGAGTTTGATCGCGTCACAGTGCAGCGATGACTTTTATTGTGGGTTTATATCGTGCTAGAAGTCGATTAATTGGCGCTCTAGCATTGAATCTTAAGCTAGAAAAAGGTTAAATACCCCACCAAGATGAAAGGGTATTGGTTTTTTGCACACTCATATACTTGAGTGTTTTAGTAGGTTTTAATACTTGACTGAATTACTCGGGTATGTTGAAATAATGCATACCTGTTCGGGAGCTATGGTAGTTATGAAACTTACATCAAAAGGTCGTTATGCAGTAACCGCTATGCTAGATGTGGCAATCCACTCAGCATCGGGACCAGTTCCCTTAGCGGATATCTCTGAAAGACAAGGGATTTCGCTTTCCTATCTGGAACAACTCTTCGCTAAGCTAAGAAAACACGGCTTAGTTGCCAGTGTACGTGGACCGGGCGGTGGTTATCGCTTAGGCCTAGAAGCCAATGATATTTCAGTCGGCATGGTTGTCCATGCTGTAGACGAGTCTGTCGATGCGACTCGTTGCCAAGGACTTGGCAATTGTCAGAGTGGAACTCGCTGCTTAACCCATTCACTTTGGGGCGATTTAAGCAAACAAATTTCAGATTTTTTAGATGGTATCAGTCTTGCTGGCTTGATGCAGAAACGAGATGTGCAATTTATCTCGCTTAAGCAAGACACTATGCAAAAGGAACAAAGAGTCAGTTTATAACGGCCTTTGTTATATATAAAAATAATTTTTGTACGTTGTATGTAGCCTCTACCAGAGACTGCTCAGTACGGAGTGTGTTATGAAGCTTCCTATCTATTTAGATTACGCCGCCACCACGCCTGTTGATCCAAGAGTTGCGGAAAAGATGTTCCAATGCATGACAATGGACGGCATCTTTGGTAATCCAGCCTCACGTTCACATCGCTACGGCTGGCAAGCTGAAGAAGCGGTGGATATTGCTCGCAATCAAATTGCCGAGTTAATTAACGCCGATCACCGCGAAATTGTGTTTACCTCTGGCGCGACGGAATCGAACAACTTAGCGATTAAAGGTGTTGCTCATTTCTATCACAAGAAAGGCAAGCACATCATCACCAGTAAGACTGAACATAAAGCGGTTCTCGATACTTGTCGCCAATTAGAGCGCGAAGGTTTCGAAGTGACTTATTTAGAGCCTGCGGCTAACGGCATCATTCCGATGGAACGTTTAGAAGCGGCAATGCGTGACGACACTATCCTTGTCAGCATCATGCACGTGAATAACGAAATCGGTGTGATCCACGATATCGATGCAATCGGTGAGCTTTGCCGTTCAAAGGGCATTATTTTCCACATGGATGCAGCGCAAAGTGCAGGCAAAGTGCCTATCGATGTGCAAGCCACTAAAGTGGATTTGATCTCGATTTCTGGTCACAAAATGTATGGCCCTAAAGGCATCGGCGCGCTATATGTTCGTCGTAAGCCACGCATTCGCTTAGAAGCGCAAATGCACGGTGGTGGTCATGAGCGTGGTATGCGCAGCGGTACGTTACCGACGCATCAAATCGTAGGTTTAGGTGAAGCTGCTGCAATCGCAAAAGCGGAAATGGCCTCTGATGACGCCCGTATCGGTGCATTACGTGACAAATTATGGAATGGCATCAAGCACATTGAAGAAACCTATATCAATGGTGATGCGATTGATCGTGTTAGCGGTAGCCTCAACGTCAGCTTCAACTATGTTGAAGGCGAGTCGTTAATGATGGCACTGAAAGATTTAGCGGTTTCATCGGGTTCGGCTTGTACTTCAGCCAGCCTAGAGCCTAGCTACGTATTACGTGCGCTTGGCTTAAATGATGAAATGGCACATAGCTCGATTCGTTTCTCTATCGGCCGTTTCACCACCGAAGAAGAAATCGATCACGCTATCGAAGTAATTACTCAATCTATTGATAAATTAAGAGAAATGTCTCCTTTGTGGGAAATGTTTAAAGATGGGATCGACCTGAACCAAGTTCAATGGGCACATCATTAATTCTGACCTTTACAATAGATAATTTTGGAGCAGTACCATGGCTTACAGTGAAAAAGTGATAGATCATTATGAGAACCCACGTAACGTTGGTTCTTTTGATAAAAACGATCCTTCGGTCGTGACCGGTATGGTAGGCGCGCCTGCTTGCGGTGACGTGATGAAACTTCAGTTGAAAATTGGTGCTGATGGCATCATTGAAGACGCTAAGTTTAAAACCTACGGTTGTGGTAGCGCGATTGCATCTAGCTCACTGGTAACTGAGTGGGTTAAAGGCAAAACTATCGAACAAGCTGCGGCGATTAAGAACACAGATATCGCTGAAGAATTGGCATTGCCACCGGTGAAAATCCACTGTTCAATTTTGGCTGAAGATGCCATTAAAGCTGCTATCGACGAGTACAAATCGAAACAAGCTAAGTAACATCTGGAGTTAAGATGGCGATTACAATGACCCCAGCGGCAGCCGATCGTGTCAGATCTTTCTTAGTCAACCGAGGCAAAGGTGTAGGCCTGCGTCTCGGCTTAAGAACATCAGGCTGTTCTGGTATGGCTTATGTACTTGAGTTCGTTGATTCTTTAAATGATGATGATGAAGTGTTTGATATCGATGATGTGAAAATTATCATCGATGCCAAGAGCCTCATCTATCTTCAAGGGATCGAGCTGGATTTTGTTAAAGAAGGGCTGAATGAAGGCTTCCAATTTAATAATCCTAACGCAAAAGGTGAGTGTGGTTGCGGTGAGAGTTTCACTGTTTAACCGCTAAAGTTGACGCATGAATTATTTCGAGCTGTTTAAATTTTCCCCTGCCTTCGATATTGATACCGCCTTACTTGCAGAACGCTATCGCGAACTGCAACGGGCGGTTCATCCCGATAAATTTGCCAATGATACTGAGCAGCAGAAATTGTTGTCGGTGCAGCGCACGGCGCAAGTCAATGATGGTTTTCAAACCTTAAAAGATCCCATTCGCCGCGCTGAGCATATGTTGTCGCTGCGTGGCATTGAATTAAGCCATGAAACTACGACAGTGAAAGATACTGGCTTCTTGATGCAGCAAATGGAATGGCGCGAGGCGTTGGAAGATATACGCGATAGTGCCGATCCTCAAGCGAGTATTGACGAGCTATATCAATCTTTTGCAGAGTACCGCGCGCAACTCACTCAGCAATTGACTCAACTGTTAACCAGTGAGCAGGCTGAAGATGCATTGTTAGCGGCGGATCAAGTTCGCAAACTCAAATTTATGGCAAAATTACACGACGAGTTGACCAGAGTCGAAGACGCTCTGTTAGATTGATTTTCCGTGTTTATGTTACTTTGCTGACTCAAGCACGCTTGAGTTGGCATTACTAAGTTGGATATATATGGCCCTTTTGCAGATAGCTGAGCCCGGTCAAAGTGCCGCGCCGCACCAACATAGACTTGCCGTTGGCATCGATTTAGGTACGACCAATTCTTTGGTGGCGGCTGTTCGAAGTGGCGAGACGGCAACCCTGCCGGACGAACTTGGACAGCATTCATTACCTTCTATCGTGCGTTATACCCAAGATTCAGTCGAAGTCGGCGCCCTTGCGGCGTTGAGTTCGGCGCAGGATCCGCAAAACACGATCGTTTCGGTTAAGCGTTTTATGGGCCGCAGTCTGGCTGATATCAAAGCCGGTGAGCAATCATTCCCCTACGAGTTTGCTGAAAGCGAAAACGGTTTACCTTTAGTTGTGACGCCCCAAGGTCAAGTGAATCCCGTGCAAGTGTCTGCGGAGATTTTACGTCCGCTGATTGCCCGTGCTGAAAAAACCTTAGGCGGCGAGCTGCAAGGTGTGGTGATAACCGTACCGGCTTATTTTGACGATGCCCAGCGCCAAGGCACGAAAGATGCCGCAGCTTTGCTGGGTGTTAAAGTGCTACGTTTGTTGAATGAACCGACGGCTGCTGCGATTGCCTATGGCTTAGACTCTAAGCAAGAGGGTGTGATTGCCATCTATGACTTAGGTGGCGGCACCTTCGATATTTCTATTTTGCGCTTGAATCGCGGTGTATTCGAGGTGCTTGCTACGGGGGGGGATTCAGCGCTTGGCGGCGATGATTTCGACCATTTATTGCAAGCACATATGCAGCAAGTGTGGCAGCTTAGTGACATCGACTCACAATTAAGCCGTCAGTTGCTGATTGAATCGCGTCGAGTTAAAGAAGCCTTAACGGATGCTGTAGAAACTGAAGCGAAAGTGATCCTTGCCGATGGGACTGAACTGACGCAAATCGTTACTAAAGCTGAATTTGATGCCATGATTGCGGCGTTGGTTAAGAAGACCATTGCCAGCTGTCGCCGTACCCTGCGTGATGCGGGCGTGACAACGGATGAAGTGCTTGAAACTGTGATGGTTGGCGGTTCAACGCGCGTGCCATTAGTACGTGAACAGGTCGAAGCTTTCTTCGGCAAACCACCGCTGACATCTATCGATCCCGATCGTGTTGTTGCCATTGGTGCAGCCATTCAAGCCGACATTTTAGTGGGTAACAAACCTGAATCGGATTTGTTGTTGCTTGATGTGATCCCTTTGTCATTAGGCATAGAGACCATGGGCGGCTTAGTAGAAAAAGTGGTATCGCGTAATACCACGATTCCGGTCGCGCGAGCACAGGAATTTACCACCTTTAAAGACGGTCAAACGGCCATGGCATTCCATGTGGTGCAGGGCGAGCGTGAGCTGGTTGACGATTGTCGCTCACTGGCGCGTTTTACTTTAAAAGGTATTCCGCCGTTAGCCGCTGGCGCTGCGCACATTCGGGTGACATTCCAAGTGGATGCCGATGGTTTACTCAGCGTGACTGCGATGGAGAAATCCACCGGCGTGCAATCTAGCATTCAAGTTAAGCCATCTTTTGGTTTATCGGATACTGAAATTGCCACTATGCTGAAAGATTCGATGAAGTATGCCAAAGACGATATCGGTCGTCGTATGCTGGCCGAGCAGCAAGTGGAGGCGGCGAGGGTACTCGAGTCTTTACATGCCGCGTTAGCGAAAGATGGCGACTTGCTGAATGCCGATGAGCGTGGACAAATCGATGCCACTATGGCCAATGTGGCGCAAGTTGCCGCGGGCGATGATGCCGATGCGATTAAGCTCGCGATTGAAAAACTGGATGAGCAAACCCAAGATTTTGCTGCCAGACGTATGGACAATTCTATTCGAGTGGCATTCAAAGGCCAGTCGATCGACAACATATAGGTGATGTAATGCCCCAATTAGTCTTTCTTCCCCATGCCGAGTTGTGCCCAGATGGCGCAGTGCTTGAGGCGAATGTTGGTGAGACCATTCTTGATGTTGCGCTGCGTAATGGCATCAATATCGAGCATGCATGTGAAAAGTCCTGTGCTTGCACGACGTGTCACTGTATCGTGCGTGAAGGCTTTAATGATCTTGAGCCAAGTGATGAGCTGGAAGATGACATGTTAGACAAAGCTTGGGGACTTGAGCCCGAAAGCCGTCTATCTTGTCAGGCGAAAGTGGTCGACACTGACATGGTGATTGAGATCCCTAAATACACGGTTAACATGGTCAGCGAAGGCAATTAATGCTGCCGCGATAATTGTTAAAACCAGTCCACGTGACTGGTTTTTTGCTTTTGGCGTTGAGCATTTGTGCAACTAATCTTGTCTATGCCTCTAGTTGTTTGATTTATCCCTGCGCAGGCGTATTATGCGCTCAAAATTAATGGTTGCCGGAGACCAGAATGAGAATAGCGATCTTATCGCAAGGGCCTGAGTTATATTCAACGAAGCGACTCGTTGAAGCGGCTCAATTACGTGGTCACGAAGTACACGTAATCAATCCCCTTGAATGTTATATGAATATCAACATGCGGCAATCGAGTATCCACATTGGTGGGCGAGAGTTACCCGCATTTGATGCTGTGATCCCCCGCATTGGGGCGTCGATTACCTTTTATGGCTCTGCAGTTTTGCGTCAGTTTGAGATGATGGGCGTATATGCTTTAAATGATTCTGTTGGGATCTCGCGCTCACGTGACAAATTGCGTTCTATGCAGTTGATGTCACGCCGCGGCATTGGCTTGCCCATTACGGGTTTTGCCAATAAACCGAGTGATATCCCCGACTTGATTGATATGGTGGGTGGCGCGCCTCTGGTGATTAAATTACTCGAAGGCACCCAAGGTATCGGCGTGGTATTAGCCGAGACCCGTAAAGCGGCTGAGAGCGTGATTGAAGCCTTTATGGGCCTTAAAGCCAACATCATGGTGCAGGAATATATTAAAGAAGCCAATGGCGCAGACATTCGCTGCTTTGTGCTCGGCGATAAAGTGATTGCCGCAATGAAGCGTCAAGCTATGCCCGGTGAGTTCCGCTCTAACTTGCACCGTGGTGGCACGGCAAGTTTAGTCAAATTAACCCCAGAGGAACGCTCAGTCGCCATTCGTGCGGCTAAGACCATGGGGCTCAATGTCGCTGGCGTTGACTTGCTACGCTCAAACCACGGTCCTGTGATCATGGAAGTGAACTCTTCACCAGGGCTTGAAGGAATTGAAGGCGCCACCACGAAAGATGTGGCGGGTGCTATTATTGATTTTGTTGAAAAAAATGCGATTAAAGTGAAAAAGGTGACGCAAGCACAGGGTTAGTGCCCTTGCTGTCGAGTATTGACTGCGGAATATCAACACTTGATTCACCTCCTTATGGGTAACGCCGTTTAGCAAGAACTTACCCATTAAAGCGAACCGAATAGGGGAAAACGATGACATTAACCTGGATAGATTCGTTAGATATTGCGTTGGAATTACTCGAAGCACACCCAGAGGTGAATCCTACTCAGCTGCATTTCACCCAATTGTATGAGTGGGTGTTAGCCTTGGATGATTTTGCCGATGATCCCAAGCACTGTAATGAAAAAATACTGGAAGCGATTCAGCAGTGTTGGATTGATGAAAAGTAGTGAGCACAGCGGTGATACGGCTTTTTATGTGAGGCATCTTGTCCTTTTGACGTTTAACTAAGGTGATTTACCTCACGTATTTGCAGTGGCGCAGAGAATATTTGGCGAGAGTTTGATCACAGTCAAGTTCATTTTTAGCGGATATCGTACCTTGTTGTATATTGGTTAAGGCATTTAAATGGCTTAACTTTGTTATCGCAACTGCAAGGATGTTCACATGAAACTTTTGCTTGTATTGTTATGTATGCTTGTCCCTTCAATGGCTTGGGCTCATCCAGGGCATGGAGGTGTCGGTTTATTCCATCACTTGTTAGATCTTGCTCCCGCAGTCATTTTAGTCGCTTTGATTGCTTGGGCAGGTATTTGGGCAAAAAATAGAAAATAATCCCATTTTTTAATGAGTTAATTAACCCTGCTGAGGATTTATCCTCCTAGCGGGGTCTTTTGTGTGATCAAGCTGATTACGAATAAAGCGAATGTGCGCAATATCTCAGACTAATTTGCTATAAAGATAGGATTTAGCTTTTAAATTTCGTATAATCCGCGCGAATTTTTTTAAACTTGCTGACAAAGGAAGCTAGTTATGGCGATCGAACGCACATTCTCTATTATCAAACCTGATGCTGTTGCAAAAAACCACATCGGTGCTATCTACAATCGTTTTGAAACTGCTGGTCTTAAGATCGTTGCATCAAAAATGTTACACCTGACTAAAGAACAAGCTGAAGGTTTCTATGCTGAGCATAGCGAGCGCGGCTTCTTCGGTGCTCTGGTTGCATTCATGACTTCTGGTCCTATCATGGTCCAAGTATTAGAAGGCGAAAACGCTGTTTTAGCTCACCGTGAAATTTTAGGTGCAACTAACCCAGCTCAAGCGGCTCCTGGTACTATCCGTGCTGATTTCGCTGAAAGCATTGACGAAAACGCGGCTCACGGCTCTGATGCTGTTGAATCTGCTGCTCGTGAAATTGCTTACTTCTTCAGCGCTGAAGAACTGTGTCCACGCACTCGTTAATTCGATGCTAAGACTGAAAAAGGAGCCCTAGGCTCCTTTTTTATTGGCTGCAATTTAGCGAATACTGCTTGTCGTGCGCAATGAATCTAATGCCGCGATACCAATCACGTCTCGCTTCACCGTTTTAAAGCGGTATTAGCGTTTGTTTTTATTGTTCTTTTAAAATTCTGCACATTTTTTTAATTTTCTTGCTTGAAATTTTCTCTCCCGTCCTTATATCTATTTCAGGATCGCTCGATGAGGGTCTTAGTGTGAATTCTGTGCCGTAAGGACAGAAGATTTAATTCGGCAGACTCTACAACCGTTTTCATCCTGGAAACAGTCCGCCAATTCTCCATATTGCTTAAGACAAGGATATGAATATGCGTACTTATGATTTAACACCACTTTACCGCAGTGCCATTGGTTTTGACCGTTTAGCGCAATTGGCAGAACATGCCGCTGCCAATAATGGCAACTCAGGTTATCCTCCATATAACATCGAATTACTCGGCGAAAATCGTTATCGCATAACGATGGCCGTAGCGGGATTCTCAATGGATGAACTTGAGATCAGCAGTGAAGGTGAAAAATTACTGGTGAAAGGCAATAAAGCCGAAAGCCAAACCGAGCGTAAATACCTATATCAAGGCATAGCTGAACGCGGTTTTGAGCGTACTTTCCAGCTGGCAGACTATGTCACTGTGCTCGGTGCAAGTTTAGAAAATGGCTTACTCAATGTTGATTTAGTGCGTGAAATTCCTGAAGCATTGAAACCACGCAAAATTGAAATCACCTCATCGCGCTTGTTAGACAGCCAGTCATAATTGACGCTGTGATAACCGCCTAAAAATAAGGGGAGCATTATGCTCCCCTTGATGTTTTTGTGCTTATGCGAAAATGTCCGCGAGATTTCCGAGGGAAAGCTAGGCCTTCATGGCCTTTTCGCCGCGGGCCAAACCCACCACGCCGGAGCGAGAGACTTCGACCAGTTTGGTGACTTCCCCCAGCGCATGAATAAAGGCATCGAGTTTGTCTGACGTGCCCACCATTTGGATGGTGTATAAATTGGCGGTGACATCGACAATCTGACCGCGGAAAATATCCGCCATGCGTTTCACTTCTTCCCTAAATTCGCCTTGGGCGCGGACCTTAACAAGGGCGAGTTCGCGTTCAATATAAGCAGACTCGGTAATATTCGATACTTTTAACACATCGATTAACTTATGTAGCTGCTTCTCTATCTGCTCTAACACCATTTCATCGGCAACGACTGTGATGTTAAGCCGCGACAGGGTGATATCGTCCGTTGGCGCCACTGTTAAACTTTCAATGTTATAACCGCGTTGTGAAAACAAACCGACCACACGAGACAGGGCGCCGGATTGGTTTTCTAATAATACAGATATAATTCGACGCATTAGCATTTCTCCGTCTTGGTCAGCCACATTTCATTCATCGCACCACCGCGGATCAACATGGGGTACACGTGCTCAGTTTCATCCACCATGATGTCGATAAAGACCAGTCTGTCTTTCATCGCCAGCGCTTCAGCCATTTTTGACTCAAGTTCGGCGGGATCGCTGATCGTCATGCCAACATGACCATAGGCCTCGGCAATTTTGGCAAAATTTGGCACTGAATCCATATAGGAATGTGAGTGACGGCCAGAGTAAATCATGTCCTGCCATTGTTTTACCATGCCAAGGAAACGATTGTTTAAGTTGATAATTTTAACCGGCGTATCATATTGCAGCGCGGTCGAAAGCTCTTGAATGTTCATCTGGATGGAACCATCCCCCGTGACACACACAACGGTGGCATCAGACATGGCCATTTTTACGCCCATCGCTGCGGGCAGGCCGAATCCCATAGTCCCTAGGCCACCTGAGTTGATCCAGCGGCGCGGCTTATCGAACGGATAGTACAAGGCGGCAAACATTTGGTGCTGGCCAACATCTGATGCGACATAGGCATCGCCATTGGTCAGCTTATACAAGGTTTCAATCACTTGCTGTGGTTTGATGCGGCCACTGTTTTTGTCATAGGCCAGACAATCGCGACTGCGCCATTGTTCAATGTCATTCCACCAAGTGGCAATGGCATCGTTGTCGTTGTGTTCGTTCGATTCATCTAACAGTGCCAACATGCTGTCTAAAATACTGTCGGCTGACCCCACGATAGGAATATCCACGTGGATGGTTTTTGAAATAGAAGAGGGATCGATGTCGATATGCAAAATGGTCGCGTTCGGACAGTATTTTTCCACATTATTGGTGGTTCTATCGTCGAAGCGTACACCAATACCGAAGATCAAATCGCAGTTATGCATTGTCATGTTGGCTTCGTAGCGACCGTGCATCCCAAGCATGCCTAAACTGTTTTTGTGGGTGCTTGGAAAAGCGCCAAGCCCCATCAGCGTGCTGACGACGGGAATATTTAATCTCTCAGCCAATTGCAGGATTTGCTTATCACAACCTGAGATAATCGCGCCGCCACCGACATAAAGTACCGGTTTTTTCGCGGCTAACAGGGCTTGAAGACCACGGCGGATCTGACCTTTATGGCCTGATGTCGTTGGATTGTACGAGCGCATTTTGACGCTTTCTGGATAACAATATTCGTGCAGCAGGGCGGGGTTTAAACAATCTTTTGGCAGATCGACAACCACAGGACCGGGACGGCCAGTAGAGGCAATGTAAAAAGCCTTTTTAATAATTTCAGGAATTTCAGTCGGATCTTTGACTAAAAAGCTGTGTTTCACTACAGGGCGAGAGATACCTATCATGTCGCATTCTTGGAAGGCATCGTTGCCGATAAGATTGCTCGGGACTTGACCCGATAACACCACAAGGGGAATAGAATCCATGTAAGCAGTGGCAATACCGGTAATCGCGTTGGTCGCGCCTGGGCCTGAGGTGACTAATACCACGCCCACTTTACCCGTGGCACGGGCGTAGCCATCGGCCATGTGTACGGCCGCTTGCTCGTGGCGAACGAGTATGTGTTCAATACCGGGGATAACGTGCAGGGCGTCGTAGATATCTAAAACTGAACCGCCAGGATAGCCAAAAATGTGCTTTACGCCTTCATCGATCAAAGAACGCACTATCATGCTGGCGCCGGATAACATCTCCATGTGGAACTCCTATTGCTTAGTACCGTTACGGTAAACAGTATCTTGTTACAGCGACGGTAATCGCTCTAAAAATTAAGCCTGAAGGGTAATTCAGACTCCGAAATGCTGAACTGACTTCGTCGAAGACAAGTGACTCATCCCTTAGGATGCAGCAACTGTTGCAATGAACAGAATTTCATCATATTCAAAAAAAACAACATTTCAAGCCTTTTATGTAAAAAATAACCAACTTGAAACAATTTCACGTTTGAATAGCTCGATAACTTGCTGGAATCGCCAAGTAACCTAGGCTGGTTTATGGGCTTATTTTATATTTTTCAGATTGTTAGATGCTTAAAAAGCAAAAACGGCACTAAAAGTGCCATTTTGGTGTGGGACGTTAGATAAGCAGATACTTAACTGTCGCGATTAAATATTACCTATTTGCTACATCTGTAAAAGCCAATGCGCTGTTTTCACGCGATCAAACAGGTGTTGCCGATGTGGCATTGGTATCCATGGCGCTTAGAAATAGATCCTTAAACCGTCGGCGATATTTGATGCTTTGGACGATTGAATTGGCAAATACCGACTAACACAATAGAACCTAACATGAGTGCAGAGAAGGGCACAGCAGTGCCATCGTAAAACACCGCCAATAATGGCCCCGCCAGTGCGCCACAGCCAAATCTTAAGGTGCCAATAACTGCGGTTGCGGTTCCTGTTTCTTGTTTAAACTTCATCAGTACTATCGCATCGGCATTGACTGACATCACCCCTAGGCTACCCATTAAAGGAATAAGCATGATCACGGTAAAGTGATAGCTCATATCCAGCAGGTTTACGATTAATAAACCGACACCAGCAATCGCCCCGAAAAAGGTCGACACATGCAACATACGGAGCGAACCATAACGGCCCACGATGCGCGTATTAATGATATTAGCCAACATCAAGGCGCCGACGTTAGTGCTAAACAAGATGGCAAAATAGGATTTATCTAAGGCAAAGACTTCCATGTAAACGAAGGGCGATGCAGTGAGATAACAGAAAAATGAAAAAGACGTTAACACGCCACTGGCAATGTTTAGCTTAACGCCAGGGCGGGAAAATACGGTCGCATAGGCGCCAAGAAACGATTTCTGGCTGCGGGTATCTATATCTTTATCGCTGGGCATTTTTAGCGCAAACAGCACCAGTAATAACAGGGTTGCGGCATAGGCGGATTGAATGAAGAAGATTAAATGCCAATCACCGAGTTCGAGGATCACGCTGCCAATGCTAGGTGCGAGTAATGGCGCTAACATCATGATTAAACTCACGTATGACATACCCTTGGCGGTATTATCACCATAGACTTCTTTGATGTATCCCGGTACCACCACAGTCGCAGCCGCGCCGATAAAAGCCTGCAAAAAACGTAGTCCAAGAAAGACTTCGACTTGACCCGCAAACCCTATCAGTAAGCTGGTGAGCATAAATCCACTCAGTCCCAATATCACCATAGGGCGACGACCAATGCGGTCGGCTAGGGGGCCGAAACATAACATGCCCAGCGCGTAACCCGCTAAGTAGATACTCAGGGACTGCTGCACTGTCGTGACATCGGTATGAAAACTGAGTGCCAATGTCGACATCGCAGGTAAGTACATGTCGATGGCCAATGGCGTGATCGCGACAATCGCCGCAAGCATGGGAATAAGCAGCGCTAAATTCGGTATACGTCTGCCGTTATGGGCAGAAGGTTGTGATTGTGGGTCCACTGTTACCTCGGGTGGCGAAAGAATTGAAAGCGTATTTCACAGGTTTATGCGGTGTGGTTTAAATTGTACTAGGACAATTCACGATTAATCCGCCATTTTGAAGCCAGTTCCTGCGCTACCAGTTTCTACACTAAGAGCGAGAGCACATGATCAAGATCATTGGCGGGGTTTAGGCAAAAGTGAATTGCGGTATTGTCTATTTGCACAGTTCAGACAGTAAGCAATAGCATAGTAAAGTGCTCGGACAAATAAACCAATCTTTGCGCTGATTTCTTTACTGTATTTTACCGATTAAATTGTAACTAAGTGGTAAGTTTGATTATCGAGGCATCACTTTAGTGGATTGAGCCGTTATCTTCACAAGATTCTTCATTTAAATCTTTCTTATCAAGTCTTTCTTATCAAATTGCAGCCCTTTGTAACTCAGTTCTTTACATCTTAGTCCTTCAAATCCATATGGTTCAAACTGACTCATTCGAAAGTGTGAGTTGTCATTTGAGTGTCACGGCTTTGTCATCCCAACGTCTTTTATGCTGACTAATTTAGTGGGCTTTAGCCTCACCCTACTAAAAATAAAATATTCAGGAATGACACGATGAAAACACAACGACTTCCGCTAGCCGCTGCCATTATGGCGAGCTTATTACTCGGAGCCTGCAGCGGTGATGATGGCGCAGCAGGTGATAAAGGCGACAACGGCTTAAATTCACTGGTTAAAGTGACGGCATTGAATATCGGTGATGCAAATTGTCCCGCCGGTGGTCAGCGAATCGATACCGGATTAGATGCTAACAATAATGGACAATTAGATGACAGCGAAATTGCAGCAGCGCAAACCCAACATGTTTGCCAGCCACAAACTGCAGGCTTAAAAGCTGAGTTAATTGGTCGTCATCAGACTGGCGTTTATGGCTTAAGTGCCGCTGAAATCGTTGAATATCACAGTGCATCTAACCGTATTTTTGTGGTCAATGCCATTAGCGGCAAAGTGGACATTATTGATGGCAGTTTATTAGCAACGGCATCCAATGCCGCTGATCCGTTAGCATTGAATAATCTCGAAAAATTTGGCGAACTTGATGTGGCTAAAGACGTTGGCCAAACCTTTATGGGTAGCGTTAACAGTGTGAGCATTTCAGGCAACTTGTTAGCGGCTGCGATTGAACGTGGCGATGCTGCCGGCAATAAAACCCAAGCCAATGGTTTTGTGGCTTTTTATCAGCTTAACGGCACAGATGCACCGCAGTTTATCAGCGCGGTAGAAGTCGGCGCTTTACCCGATAACGTGGCATTTACCCTCGATGGTAAAACCTTATTAGTGGCCAATGAAGGCGAGCCAAATCCAGCCTATACCTTAGATCCTGAAGGCAGCGTGGCGCTGATTGCAATTACTGACGGTAAGCCCGCAGCCACTGCGACTATTATCGGTTTTAGTGAATTTAATCAGGACGGTGCACGAGCCAGTGAGATCACGCCAAACATTAAAATCAATGGCCCAATGGCGAGTGTGGCGCAGGATTTAGAACCTGAATATATCGCCATTAGCCAAGATAACAGCCGTGCGTTTGTCAGTTTGCAAGAGAACAATGCCATTGCCGTAATTGATATCGCCAATGCCAAAGTCGCCAAGATTTTACCACTAGGCCTTAAGGATTACGGACTTGAAGTGAATAAAATTGATGCGAGTGACAAAGACAATCTTGTCAACCTGCAAAGCTACACAGGCGTCTACGGCATGTATCAACCCGATACTGTCGCGACCTACCGTTGGAACAATACAGACTTTATCGTTACGGCCAACGAAGGTGATTCCCGTGATTATGCGGGCTTTTCTGAAGAAGCCCGCGCAGGGGATTTAGTGCTCGACCCTAATCACCCACAATTTGCCGCTGCAAAAGATAAAACGCAGTTAGCCCGCCTTAAAGTGACCACTAGCATGGGTGACGACGATAAGGACGGCGATTATGACAAGATAGTCAGCTTCGGTGCTCGCTCATTCTCGATTTGGAGCGCAGACGGTCAGCAAGTCTTTGACAGTGCGTGTGATTTTGAACGTATTACCGCGGCACTTTTAGGCAGTAACTTCAACAATAATAACGAAGAAAATAAAGGTGATAGCCGCAGCGATGACAAAGGACCAGAGCCAGAAGCCTTAGCCCTGGGGCAAATTGGTCAACGACTATATGCCTTTATTGGCTTGGAACGCACTTCAGGCTTTATGATTTATGACGTGACCAATCCCTTCGATGTGTATTTTATCGACTATGTTGTGAATCGTGATTTTGATGCCGACTTTGTTATCAATACTGATACGGGTGAAGTCAAAGGGGATGCAACAATGGCGGGTGATTTAGGGCCAGAAGGGATGAAGTTTGTCAGTGCCGATAAAAGTCCTAACGGTAATCCTTTGTTAATCATAGGCAATGAAGTCAGCGGCACGACGAGTGTTTACCAACTAAAGATTAAATAATGGTGCGCTAGTGGTTTATAACTAATTGCTCCTTCATCATGCTTGTCAGTCACATCAGCGCCAGTAGCATACATGCTACTGGCGCTTTTTTATGCTCTTTAATTTTATAAATTAGCCATTTAGTGTGAATTAACTTCATCTGATATGGCGCATAAAAATTGGCTGAGTTCGGAGGTTTTTAAGCGCTATTACACCACTGAATAGGCATTTTGTACCAGGGAGTGAATAGTCGCCTCGATACACTCAATCGCATGTTGAAATTGACTGTCGTTTTCGGCGCCGCCAAGGCTCAAGCGAATAAAATTGTCATGGCAATTAAAGTCATCTCCATTACGGATCAAAATGCCTTTGGCAGCTAGCGCAGTGACGAGGTGATGGGCCTTGATATCTTCTGGCAGATGTAGCCAACCGTTCAGTCCTCGCCAAGTTTGGGTTAATCCCAGTCGTTCGCCCATGGCGATACAGAGACGTTGGCGTTGGCGAACTATGGTATCGCGATCGGCAGTGATTTGGCCTTTCTTAATCAACTGACAGGCTATTTCAATGTTCAGCGGTGATACCATCCAGCATTGGCTATGAATCGCGAGTCGCACTTGGGCGATAAGTGGTTCAGGCACCAGAATAAAACCTTGCCTTAGGCCGCCAGAAAACAATTTGGACAGGCTAGAAATATAAATCACCCGTGGGATAGCAAGCTGTTTTGCTAATTGCCACAGGGGTGAATGCCACTCTTCGGGTAAACAATAATTCACATCATCTTCAATGATATAAAACTGATACTGCTCGGCCAATTCGAGGAGTTTTTGTCGCTGTGAATCACTGTATTGAATACAGGTAGGGTTTTGATTATTCAGGGTTAGATAGACTAACTTGGGATGATGGATTTGCACTAACGCCTCAAAGCGGGCGAGATCCACACCTTCATGGGTGAGGGGCACTCCAATGCTAGTCACGCCGAGTTGCTTAGCGCAAATTCTCACGCCTGGATAACTGTATTGCTCGTGCAGCAGCACATCGCCCGTCGATAAAAATGCACTTAAACAAGCAAAAATCGCTTGCTGGCCGCCATGGGTAAAGATCAGTTGCTCAGGCGTTTGTTGTATGCCGCGTTGGTTAAGCCATTGGTGAAACACTTGTTGATGTTGATCTAATGGACTGGCGCGATAACCCAGTAACTGGCTGAGCTTTGTCGGGTCTTTTGCTAATTGGCTGAGGCAATCACTGAGGGTGCTGATTTGATCTGTGAGTGGCTGCTGGCAGGTCGCCATATTCAATTGTACGTTACCGATCTCTGGTACTGGGGAGGCGTTGACATAGGTGCCATCACCGACGCGTGCTTCAACGTAACCCCTTTGTTCCGCCAATGCATAGGCGCGGGTTACAGTGCCAATAGTGATGCCTAAGGCATCGGCTAAACGGCGCTGCGGGGGCAGTTTACTGCCTTGGGTTAACACTTTCTGCAAAATGCCTTGTTCTATCGCACTGACTAAGCGCTGATATTTAGGGCCTGAAAAAGCTGTTAGGTCTGGCGTCCAGATTGTACCCATGACAATAAATCCATTGATCTCTAATATTCTCCGTATATTATTTATTGCATCTGTTTATGTCAATAAATGTATGCATACAATTTAAGGTGAATATGAATACCGCACTACTCTACGATCCACAATTATGGACTTTGATGGCCTCGACTGCGCTGTTTTGCGCCACTATGTCAATGACGCCCGGACCAAACAATGTGCTATTGGCCAGTTCCGGTGCGCATTTTGGTGTGATGCGCACTGTGCCGCACATTGCAGGGATCCGCTTGGGTTCGACTTCTTTACACCTTGCGGTGTTATTTGGGCTTGGAACCTTGTTTGAAGCATTACCGGTATTGCACCAAGTATTGAAATATTTCGCTTTGGCGTATTTGCTGTATCTGGCATACAAATTAGTGACGTCGCCAGTGCAGAGCACGCATCTAGATGACGGCCGAAAACCTATGACCCTGATTGAGGCCGCCTTGTTTCAATGGATTAACCCTAAGTCTTGGATGTCAACAATTACCCTGTGCAGCGCATTCACATTAGGCGGCGATGGCTTTTGGCTCAGCGCCTTTCTTGGGGTATTAACCTTTAACGTAGTGGGATTTCCGGCGTCATTTACTTGGGTGTTTGTCGGTGCGGCGATCAGTAAGAAACTCAATACGGATAGACGTAAGCGTCATTTTAATTGGTTTATGGGCAGTTTACTTTTAGTGTCACTGCCAATGATATTGCGCTAACTTAGTGTTTATTCAGCGCCTAACTCCATAAATATTCTGAGGAAAATACTCGCGTAATGATTGGCTTTATGCCATAACCAACATACTATTGCTGGCTTTTAGGTAATGACCTTTTCGCTGAATATTTTCAGTCTCGGTTATACTGATTAGTGCTTATCTTGATGGTGTGTATGGAGGTTGCCGAGTGAAGTTCCCTAGTTTGATTTCGTTTATGCCGGGATTGGCGCAATTATTACAATATGAAAAGCAATGGCTTAGGGATGATGTGCGCGCAGGCTTGTCCGTTGCCGCTGTGGCACTACCCGTCGCCATTGCCTATGCCCAGCTCACAGGCGTCAATGCTGCTGTGGGTTTGTACTCCTGCGTTTTGCCTATGCTGGTATACGCGCTATTTGGCACCTCAAAGCAATTAATCGTGGGTCCAGATGCGGCGACCTGCGCCGTTATCGCCGCCGTTGTTACACCCCTCGCTGCGGGCGATAGCATGAAGCACTGGCAGTTAGTCATGACAATGACAGCCATGACAGGCTTTTGGTGCTTGATTGCGAGCCGTTTTAAGCTGGGTGTGCTCGCTGACTTTCTGTCAAAGCCGATTTTGATGGGATTGCTGAACGGGGTCGCGATCACCATTATCGTCGGACAATTTTCGAAGATTTTTGGTTTTACCTTCGACGAGCGCTATTTAATCGAACGCCTCAGCGGCGCCCCTTCTTATTTATCAAAAACCCATTGGCCGACCTTGACTATGGGGATTGTGACGCTGGCGACCTATGCCTTAGTGAAACGGTTTCGTCCCCAATGGCCCGCATCTATGTGCGCGATGGCGATGGCGGCGCTCCTTGTTTGGGTATTTAACCTGACGAGCTTTGACATTAGCGTTGTCGGAGAGGTGACCTCTGGTTTACCTTCATTTCAAGCACCTGCTTTTGATTTGGGGATTGCCCGTGAGTTGGTGGTGCCAGCGCTCAACTTAGCCATGGTGAGCTTTGTTAGCATGATGCTGACGGCCCGAAGTTTTGCGGCAAAAAATGGTTACGATATAGATGCAGATAAAGAATTCAGGGCATTAGGTTTAGCCAATATCGCATCTGCCATCTCCCAAGGGTTTGCCGTGAGCGGCGCCGATTCCCGCACTGCGGTGAACGACGCCAATGGCGGTAAGAGTCAGTTAGTGTCCATCATAGCGGCGGTATTGATTGGCGTTGTCGCGCTGTTTTTTACTGCGCCGTTGAAGTACATCCCTAGCGCAGCATTAGGGGTGGTATTGGTGATTGCCTCTATTTCGCTTATCGATCTTAAGTCGCTGTGGAATCTGCGTGTGCGCGATAAATCAGCTTTCTTGCTTGCGTGTATTACCTTGTTCTCCGTGCTGTTTATTGGGGTGATTCCTGGGATCACTTTGGCCGTGTTACTGGGGTTATTCCAGTTCCTTGCGACGGTAATGCGCCCCACGGATCAAGTGCTTGGCTTAGATCATAAGGGCGTTATCCGCAGCGTCGATGATTCGGGTAAAGCTAAATCTGTTCCTGGCGTGTTTATGTATCGCTTTAATTCGCCGTTAACTTACTTTAATGCAACGTATTTTAAGCGCCGTTTACTGGAAAAGTTTATTCGGGAATCTGAGCCGGTCGATTGCATCATTATTGATGCCGTGCCTTGTTTTACCCATTTAGATTTAAGTGTGATGGCCATGTTGGCAGATTTACATCAATTGCTTAAAAAGCGTGGAGTACGCTTAGTGCTTGCGGGGCGTAAACGACAGATGCTGAGTTGGTTCGAGCAAGCGGGTATGCAGACAGGGGAAGGCGGCATTCTGATCCGGCCAGATTTGTATCTCGCCCTTAAAATGAATCAAAGCTATAAACAAGCCTTGGCTGAAGGGCAAGCGCCTGTGATCCAAAAAGTCCCCGATGATGCTGTGTTGTTGCATAGCCATTTATAGCGAATGATTTGAATTTTAAGGTTGTGTAAAAGAGGGGTCATTAAAATAGCGCAGCCTAAGCTTGCGCTATTTTTTTGCGTGTTTCAGTACTTGTTTAAGTGCTTGTAAGTATTTGTTTAAATGCTTGTTTGTGTGCTTTGACTCGTATTGAAATGAGTCTTTTAATTAGGCGGGTCAATGATGCCGTAGCAAGTGTTATCGCCCAATGTGATGGTGTTTGACGGCTTAGTCTTTGAGAATTCTATCGAGGGGAATAAAACCGTGATAACCGTAATATCCCATTGGGCCGAGGATCAAACTGAGTAGGCACCATAACCATTTTTTGTTGGTGCTGAGATCCACTTTACTCTTGAAGGCTCGAAGGGCGAAAAGAAAATGCAGTAGCATCAGGCCCCCAAGCATAATAATGATATTGATATCCATATGTTCCAACTGCCTTATCCTTGTGTTCTTTCATTCACGCCTTTGAAAGACATTAAGCGCGGTTACATTTATCTTGAGAAGCTTGCCTAGTGATCTGTAGCTAAATTAGCGACCTCACTAACTGTCAAATACCTTACTCGAATATTTTACCGATGGCTATAACATAAAATAAAAATAATCTTTAAATCTTATTGGCTTACATGTCTCCTAACAAGCAAGTTGGAGAATGGCTAGCGTCCCAGATCACATATTTTTCCATCGCACGAATAAATATTTCACTCGAAATGAGGTTTTCTAGCCAAGCGGCGAGTCGCGGAAAATCATCGCTCAGTGCACGTTTAAGATCCACTGCGGCAAATTGGCGTATAAAAGGCACGATGGCGTAGTCCGCAAGACGAGGTGTATCGGCGACTAAAAAGGAGTGTTGCCCTAAGCATGCTTCAAGTTGCGTGAGGAAATGGCTCGCTTGCTGGTAATAGTCGGCTTGCGTTTGCTCAGGGTATCGGTCGGCATATTTATAGCGGTCGAGCCATGGCTTAAATTGTTGATCATTTTGCGTGATAAGTTGCGCCATTTTATCTTCAATTACAGGGCTTTGTTGACATAGCAGATCTAAGGGATCCGCTTGCGTGAGTGCCCAGCGCATGATCTCAAGACTTTCGGCAATCACTTCGCCATTGGCTAGCACTAATACCGGCACTGTCCCTTTGGGTGAAGCGGCAAGCATTTGCGCTGGTTTAGCTTTAAGGGTGATTTCGCGGACTTCAACATTGCATTGGGCGAGTAAGAGTCCCAAACGTGCTCGTATGGCATAGGGGCAACGACGAAAAGTGTATAAGACGGCTAGAGCCATTAAGATTTCCTCTACTGTGCGGCGCTAATGCGACGTAAGCTGGTGCGATGTACGCAGATGTCGGCTTGTGTCCTCTACATGTATATGCTTATTGACGACGCGAGTGTGCCAGTACGAATGCCGCGTGCCAATCAGGCAGTGTGCAAAAGGCGCAGATGGTAACGCTTTCATATTGAAATTTCTGCTTAATTTGCCAGCAGTAAATGATTTTTCTTACCTCTGTGAGTAAAGAATTAAAGACCCTGCATTTTATCTGTGTTTATCTTGCTGTGACTCAGGTAAAATTCCGCGCTATTTTGGGATCTGTAGCCAGTCTACAGATGATTGATTTGTTTATGCACTGGAAATTAAGTTCCAGCCAGCAAAGAGGGTGTTATGACTAAAGTTGTCGTGTGTGCGTTATATAAATTCGTGTCTTTACCGCATTTTGAATCTATCCGAGCGCCACTGCTCGCCATGATGGAACAGGCCGAGATCAAAGGCACTCTGCTCCTCGCAAGCGAAGGGATTAATGGCACAGTTGCCGGCACCCAAGAAGCGATTGAAGCATTATTGGTTTGGCTTAATAGCCAAAACGGCCTAGACAATATTGTTCACAAATTGTCATTCGACGATGAAATGCCGTTCTACCGCACTAAAGTCAAACTGAAAAACGAAATCGTCACTATGGGCGTTGAAGGCATTGATCCACTTAAAGTGGTCGGCACCTATGTTAAGCCTCAAGATTGGAATGCGCTGATTTCTGATCCTGACGTGATTTTAGTCGACACCCGTAATGACTATGAAGTGCAAATCGGCACTTTTAAAAATGCCGTTAACCCTGTGACTGAAACCTTCAGAGAATTCCCTGAATATGTGAAGCAGAATCTTGATCCTGCTAAACATAAAAAGGTTGCCATGTTCTGTACTGGTGGTATTCGCTGTGAGAAATCAACCGCGTATTTGAAAGAGCAAGGCTTTGACGAGGTGTATCATCTCGAAGGTGGCATTCTTAAATACCTTGAAGAAGTCAAAGCAGAAGAAAGTCTGTGGGAAGGCGAGTGCTTCGTGTTCGATAACCGCGTCGCGGTTAACCATGACTTGAAGAAAGGCCAATACGATCAATGTAATGCTTGCCGCATGCCAATCACTGAAGTTGAAAAACAGAGCCCTGCCTATGTGCAAGGTGTCAGTTGTCCACATTGTATCGATAAAATTTCTGACGAGCAGCGTAAACGTTTTGTTGAGCGTGAGCGCCAAGTGAATCTGGCAAAAGCCCGTAACGAAGCGCATATCGGTAGCGATGTGAATCAAGTGATTGAAGCGCGCCGCGAGAAAAAAGAAGCGCAGCGTCGACTCGCCGCCGAGAAAAATAACGCGAAAAAATCGCAAGTGCTTTAACTTTATATTTCATTGGATTAGCTGCGAGTTAGTCATGAGTTTGCACTGAGTTCGTTTCTCGTTCAGGCAGCTCATACATTGCTCTCGATTTGAATATGGTTGCACTATGGCCCGACTCGTTCGGGCCATTTTTTTATGCCGATTTTAGTTTTAGTGTGAATGTGCATTAACCCATTATTTAACTCATTATTTATCATAGCGCTATGCCGAAAATCTTAAATTTATGATAACTTTCAGTCGCTAGTATTAAAAAACGCGAGTATTACTAGTATTGAAAAATGAAGTCGAGTGCCATTAAACGACAGGGAGCGATTCAGTGCAAGGTAGGCAAAGCGCATGAGCATTTGGAAAGAGCTGTACGATATTTTCGATAAGGAACGCAGTCGCTGGCAGCAATCAAGCGCCAGTAAGCAGGCGATTGCCTTTGAGTTAAAAGCCAATTTGGGTTTTTTGGCCGATGCGTTAAGCAGCGGTTTATCGCAAAGCGCGATCGCCAGCGGTTTAGAATGCAGTATTTTTGAGGCAAAACTGAAAGAGGGCGCCGCACTCACTGCGTTAAATCGCCGTAAAGTGACCCTGAAGTTTATTGGCGAATTTGCCGAGTTTGCTAAGTATGTCGGTAAAGAGAACGACGCTTTAGTCGAGAATGCTTATTCTAAAATCAAATCACTGCAGAAATTAGTCGCGGCCGAGCCCAATAAAAGCCACGATCTGAGGATTAAATCCCTGTTTCGCTTCTTAGTCTTTTTAGTGGCGCACCTTGAGGAGCAGCCATTAAGTCGCACATCAGCGAAAAAAGCTGAAGGTTGATGCGTGGACGAGCTTGTGATTAATACGATTGGTATAAGAGACAAAAAAGGCGCTTATGGCGCCTTTTCTATGTTTGCGAACATCATTGCTCAGCTTTTTAGCGCAGTCTATAAGAGGCGAGTTCACGAGTCATCTTCAGATTACTCTTAAAGCCACCGTTGAGTTTAGCCCTTAGGTGGCTCATCTGTTTTATTGGCTTCTGAGTCCGCAGAACTTGGCTTGTTTGAAGCATCATCAGCGTCATTCTCAGCTGCCGAAGGCTCGGCAGTAGGCTTTATCCGCTTATCTTTACCATGTTGGCCGAACTGCGGCAGTTTGAACTTAGCACTGTACTTCAACGCGGCAAGATTGCTGGCGATGACACCGACGATCAAAATAATAATGATCCAGACTTCTAAGGTCGACATACTCAGCTCCTGTTTCGAATAGACTCGCACGCAAGACTCACGAGCGATTAATCAACCGCTAAACGTTGCTCACATTTACGAATGTCTTCTGGCGTATCAACTTCAATAGAATCAAAGGCGCTAATGGCGATTTTGATTTTATGGCCGTACTCTAATGCACGTAATTGCTCGAGTTTTTCCAGATCTTCTAGACGACCTAATGGCAGGGCGGCGAAGGCTTGGACGAATTTGCGGGTATAAGCATACACACCTAAGTGCTTATAAACGGGGTAATCTTGGGTGTCGCGGCCAAAAGGAATACGCGAACGAGAGAAATACAAGGCATAGTTGTTGTTATCGAACACCATCTTCACATGCATAGGATCGTCAAGCTCGGCTTTATTCACGATTTCAAAGCCTAAGGTGGCCATTTCAAACTCACCTGGGTGACGCTCGAAGAGGCTGATGACTTGCTCGATGGATGTTGGGTCAATAAGGGGTTGATCGCCCTGTAGGTTGATCACTAAGTCGTCATCTTTCAGTCCCAGTTGGTTTATCGCATCATTGATACGATCTGTACCCGATGCCGCTTCTGGGCTGGTCATGACCACTTTGCCGCCAAAACCTTCAACTGCCGCTTTAATGCGATCATCATCGGTAGCGACATAAATATTGGTGAGGCCTTTGGCTAACGACGCGCGTTCATACACGTGTTGGATCATTGGCTTGCCGTTAATCGGGGCTAAGGGTTTGCCCGGGAAGCGGCTTGAACCGTAACGAGCCGGGATTAACAGAGTCACATTCATCAAATTATCCTACTTTTATCAAAGATATACAGTGTAGATATACAATGCATATAGACAAAAGGGCTCACAATTGAGCCCTTTTAACATGTGTTAGAGCTTAGATGCGACGGAACAGGGCAGTCAACATTTCATCTGTGACTTTCTCTTCCCAACCTGCGCCGTAAACGTTAGCCCATAGTGGACCCATACTCTTAGTCACGGCAACCATTTTTGCTATGGTTTCGTCTGGCAGATCTTTACAGATGTTCTTCGGCAGTGTGATGTTGTGTTTCTTCATCATCAAACGGAACTCTGCAACACCTTCTGGATAGAATTCTTCTAACACGTCAAAGGCGATACAGTTGCCGATACCGTGGTGGTAACCCAAGATATAAGACAGACCGTAAGAAACCGCGTGACAGGCACCCACTTGGCTGTAAGCGATACTCATACCGCCCATGAAAGACGCCATCATCAGCTTGTCGTCTTTTTCTACGTGGTCGTCTAAGTACACTTGGCGACATAAATCCATGGCTTTTTCAGCGTAGGATTTAGAGAACTCGTTTAAGAAGGTACCTTGTAACGATTCAACACAGTGGATATAGCAATCCATACCTGTGTAGAACCATTGGTCCGTTTCCACGCCTTCGATTAACTCAGAATCCATGATGATTTGATCGAATACTGTGTAATCTGAGTTCAGACCTAGCTTACGTACTGGACCACATAATACGGCGGTGCGTGACGCTTCTGCACCCGTACCAGAAATCGTTGGGATACCAATGTGGTGTACCGCTGGGTTCTTGATCAAGTCCCAACCTTGGTACATGGCAGAGCCACCTGGGTTTGTCAGCATCAGCGATACCGCTTTAGCCACGTCCATGGTTGAACCGCCACCTAAACCGACGACGCTCACTGGCAGTTTGCTATTGAAAGCTTGAACTTGTTCAGTCAGGGCATCGATTTGAATTGTGCTTGGCTCTTCATCAACGTTAACCCAAATTATCATGTCTTGTGCTTTAGCTGGAATGCGGCCCTCAAGGGCTTTGCCTTGATGCACGTCATCGACTAAAAACACCACGAAGTCGTCGGCGGTTTTACGTTCAGCAGCTAACACTTCATCCAATTGGACGAATGAGCCACGGCCGAAGATCATTTTTTCAACTACTTTAAAATTCTTAAAACTCATTGCAACAAACTCCCGTAGAATTATTGGGCAAATGCTTTCTTGATGTTTTCGATACGCTCGGCGATCTGAGCATCGGTCCAAGACAACTTGATGAGCATAGAAATCGTGCGGCTCATAATGGCATCGGATTTAGGCACAGAAACTTGAGTATAGTCAGGTCTATCGGCGATTAATGTGATTGGTAACGCAGCAGATGCCTTAAGCTCCTGAATGTGTTTCCAGTTTTTCAAATAATGCCAGTTGTTTACATACCAGTAGAAGCAGCCATCGACGCCGTTTTCAGCCAGTTTTTTGCTGATTTCAATAGTACGCGCTTCGGTTGGCAACATAAAGGTTAAGAAGCCTGCTGAGTCGCCTTCTGGATCGGGGATCAGGCGGAAGGTCACTTCTGGGATAGCAGCGGCCATCGCATCTTTAATGGTCTTTTTGTTTTTACGTTGGATATCGATAATGGTATCGAGTTTACGTAATTGCGCTAAACCTAAGGCGGCGTTCATTTCCGAAATTCGGAAGTTCAAGCCAATGATAGGGTGTGACTCAGCGCCGCGGTCTTTACCAATGTGGTCATGGCCGTGATCGGAGAACATGTGCGCGTTGTTGTAGATTTCAGTGTTATTGGTAATCACAGCGCCACCTTCACCACAGGTGATGGTTTTGACTGAATCAAATGAGTAACAACCCACATCACCGATAGTACCTAGGGCTTGGCCCTTGTAGCTGCCACCAATGGCTTGACAAGCATCTTCTAAAATCTTGATGTTATGTTTTGCACAGATGGCTTTAATTTCGTCCATCTTCGCCATAGAACCACACATATGCACTAAGTTGATCGCTTTAGTGCGTGGAGTAATTGCGGCTTCGATACCTTCTGGGGATAAACACAGTGTCTCATCGATTTCGGCAAAAATCGGAATAGCGCCTGCCATAAAAATCGCTTCAACTGAGGCTACAAAGGTAAAAGGTGGCACGATAACTTCATCGCCAGCACCAATGCCTGCAGCCATCATGGCCGTTTGCAGCGCAGCAGTACCGCTTGATAACAGGTGAGCATGCTTCACGTTCATCTTCTCGCAAAGTAGTTGCTCCATATCGCGCGTCTTCCAGCGATCATTACGCATATGGTCGAAGTTGTAACGGAAGGTAAAACCGTTTTCCATAACGTCAGCGACTTCCTGCTTCTCTTCAGGACCAAATAATTCAAAACCGGGCATGGAAGGTATCTCCTTAGAATTTGTGGCGCATAGGTCGCCTGCAATTAACTGGCGGATTATAACTGGCGTAATAGACCCTTGCGATGTTTTATTGCTGAAAATTGTCATGGAAAAAGAAAAACCTGCACAGGGGCAGGTTTTATCTGAGCATTGATGACACTCAGCTAAGGGTTAAAAGCCTATATTCAGGCCGTTAGCGTGGATTAGCTAAACCATGTTCACGGTCAACCGTGACATCTAAATCTGTCAGTAAACCGTTATCAATGCCGTAAATCCAGCCGTGTACCGCCACTTCTTGGCCGCGATCCCAAGCTTCTTGCACTATGGTTGAACTGGTCACATTAGCAACCTGCTCAATCACGTTGAGCTCGCACAGGCGATCAAAACGTTTAGCTTCATCCATCTGTTGTAATTCTTCCTGATAAATACGGTAGATATCACGTAAATGCCCGAGCCAGTTATCGATTAATCCCAAACGTTGCTGACCCATGGCCGCGCGCACACCACCACAGCCGTAGTGACCCACTACCATAATATGCTTCACCTTGAGCACATCAACGGCGTATTGCAACACAGATAAGCAGTTAAGATCGGTATGTATAACCATGTTGGCGATATTACGGTGAACAAAGACTTCACCCGGCATAAGATCAATGATTTGGTTAGAAGGTACGCGACTATCCGAGCAGCCAATCCACAGGTATTCAGGATGTTGCTGTTTCGCTAATTGCTCGAAAAAATCAGGATTCTCTTGGCGTATACGTCCGGCCCAGCGGCGGTTGTTGTCGAATAAAGGTTTGAGTAGTTTCATTTTAACCTATTGTTTTATTGACATATAAAATGTCTTCTCATGCTCTAATTCATGCAAGCAGCACATTTTTAGCAAGAGTATACCAGCAAAATTGGCTCTGCTGGTCTATCCAATTAAGGTTTGAATCGGGATATTGAGGAATCGAGATTATTTTTTATTAATAGTTCTGCAAATGAATTGGTTCCCTCTGGGGATCTAAGCGCCATTTGTTAGCGTGTTTGGGGGTGATATTGCACTAAAACTGAGTGAACGCCTTGTCCGCTAAAAATTAAGGCGGACAAGGATGATGCAGTATGGGTTAGAACTTACTGATCACTTTTACGCTATCGTTCACCTCGCTGACGTCAACAAACCCGATCATATTCGGATTGGCGGCAATCAATGAGAGCATTTCAGCGCTCGAGTCGACGACTTTGGGTGGTTGACCTTGGCCTGAAAAGACCAGTTTTGACCAATAGGCTTTGAGCTGACTCTCAGTTTTATTGAGGATTTGCTTCACGAAGGCATCACGAGCGGGTGAGCCTTCGGGCTGATCGAGCGCAACCACAGTCCCTCCATTGGGGAAAGACTTGAGTTTACCTAAATAGATACGTGAAATATCCGCAGCACTAATTTCGGATGTATTTGAAGGATGTACCACGACGGCAACTTCGGCTTGCACATAGGCACTGCCAAGTAAAAGTGCACTAGCAACTAAGGTTTTCATCATCAACCGAGATCTTATTAATAGTTTCATGTTTAACTCCTTAAAAAACTAAGTCTATTGCCATACTCAGCAACTGTTCATCGGAGGACGGTTTGTCATTGCTGTAGTTGGTGTACTCCAGTTTTAGTGCGGCTGAGGGATGGAAATCCCAGCGTGTTCCTATGATGTAGTAGGCGCTGTCTTCTTGCTGTGCTTCAAGCGCTGCTTTTGTACCGAAAACCAGAGGCGCTAACGCAGCTTGGTTTGCTGGTGGC
Source organism: Shewanella sp. SP2S2-4 (assembly GCF_031932025.1). Classification (NCBI taxonomy): domain Bacteria; kingdom Pseudomonadati; phylum Pseudomonadota; class Gammaproteobacteria; order Alteromonadales; family Shewanellaceae; genus Shewanella; species Shewanella sp. SP2S2-4. The sequence goes on along the minus strand of NZ_JAUOER010000003.1, from coordinate 216,409 downwards.
AGACTATTGTATAGCGGTAACATGCCGTCATAGGCATCGTATTGTGGATCACCTTTGTCAATACCGTAGGTTAAATGAAAAGTGAAATCTTTATAGCGGATCCCGCCGGAAACAAAGGCTGAATCTTGAATATTAAAGCTACTGGGATCGACGTCAATTCGGGTGTATTCAGCCAAGATAAACCATTTACCCGCATCATATTTAACGTTAGCACCTATGAGTAACGCGCTGTCGTTAATGGGTAAAAGATCATCTACCACTTGCTGACTAAATAACCCTGTTTGGGCAATCGCATCGCCTAGGCCCAGCAGAGCAGGTAACTCGTAGGAGAAATCAGTCACTATGCCGATATTCAAGCCGTACTCAAACCCTGAGGTTACAAAGTTGAAGTTCATTATGTGGCCCTCGGCGGAGAAGGGCGCGGGAGGTGTTGATGAACCTATAGGTGCATAGTCAGAAACAGAAGTCGTAATATACTTATAGGTCAAACCGACTTCGGTATCGCCCCATAAATCGGAATATACTAAGCCGACACCTTCGCCTGAATTAAATGGCAGTGAATAAACGCCGCGGGGCGGGGTGATCCAGTGATAGGCATAGCCTACGTCAATATAATCAGAGTATTTATAGAGGTTAAAGCGTTGGCGGCCCGCCATGAGCATAAGTTTGTCGCTGATGTCATAGGAGATATAAGCCCATTCAAATTCGGCACTGTAATCGTTATTGCCTCGGGATAGCACTTGCGCCGTGGCTCTTAAGCCACTGCCCAGATCGGCGGTAAATTGTAAGGCAACTTTTGAATCGTTATTAAAGTTGAGCTCTTTGTCATAGTCATAATAGCTTTTATCGTCACTGAGACTCGAACCCGCGACAATAGAGGCAAATCCATTTATTTGAACATCGGCATAAAGAGACGGCATATAAAGTGTGCTGAGCACGCAGAGGGCAACTGTACTTTTTCTCATGGCAGAATACCTTGTTGAGGGAATACAGTAATAAAGGTAGTTGATAAATGGTAGATTTCACCTTTATGCAACATTTTTTGAGACGTTGACATCAAAATGGTGATTTATACTTGTTAATGCTGATTTAACGGTGGAGTCTTGGAAAACTAGGCGAGCTAACCTGCGGTGCTAAATCAAGTAAAGCCTAATATATTCATGGGTTAAACAGGGGGTGAACGTGGATTTGGTATTGAGGGTATGGGTTAAGCCGAATAGCTGTCTTCAAGATGCGAATGTCCACATCTTGAAGATTTTATTGAGTGACGGTATTTAGCAGCAGATTAGTGATGTTGTGCGAGAAAATCGGCTAAGTGTTGATTAATAAATTCGGCTTGTTCAAGGGTCGAGATATGTCCCGCCGCAGGAATATGCACCAGCTGACTGCCATTGATGGCATCGCTCATTAGGTAGCTTTCTAGCACACTGCGTGCTTTATCCTCAACGCCCGCCATGATAAGGCAAGGCAGCGTTAGCTGCTCGGCATCTTCCATAGTATCGCGACGACCAAAAATCATTCGTCCAAGTTTCACTATCGTGGGGATTTTTTCTGCTGAGATTGTGGCAAGTGAGTGTTCAAAGTCAGTGACCAGTTCAGGTGTGTTTTGCGCGGCATTGTTTGCGAAGAACAAAGGTGAAATCGCACTGATAAGCGCCGCAGGAATCGCCTTAGCGGCGGTAATCATATCCAGCATGCCATCATATTTCGCGCGGGTCACTTCGGGTTCAAAACCAATAAAACTGTTGAGCATCACGAGGGTTTTAACCCTTGTTGGTGCTTTCAGTGCCAATTCTGCGCCCCACATAGCACCAACAGATTGTCCGATAACACTAAAGTCAGTGATATTGAGGGTATCCATTAAGGCCAACATGTGATCGGCAATATCGAGTAGCGTTTTACCATTATCGGGCAGTAAATCTGACTGACCATGACCCCACAGTTCTGGCACGATACAGCGGTAATGGGCACTTAGCGCGGCAATTTGAGGCGCCCACATGGCGCTATCCCACAAATAACTGTGACCAAACAAGAGTACAGGGCCTGTACCGACATCAAGGTAACTTAATTTACGATCGGCAATCATGAGCTGCTGACGGTGTGAAGAAAAATCCATAAAGCCTACTTAATCAAATATATCGTTATGTTAAGCCGTATTCTGGCGCCAATTTGGGCGATAGATCGCTGGGCTTAACCTTTACAAAAATCTGCGGCGAATATCCCACAGCTAAGGCTGAGCGATACGCAGCACGTATTCATCCACTAGATAGTCTAATCGGGCGAGTACCGCATCTTTGAGCAACATATCACTGTTTTCTAAAAGGATTGCCAGTTCGGCACGATCGAACTGTGGCAACAATAATTGCGCAACAGGGAAATAGCTGATGTGCCAAGGCTCAGGACTGACCGCGCTTTGCCCCTGTTGAAACGGGAAATAAAAGCCAAAATCATGGGCATTTTCCACCAGCCAAGCATGCAATTTTGCGCAGGGACCAGTTTGGCCATATTCAGCTTCGATAAGGTGAAGGGCTTTGACATCAATTTGATCCGCATCGAACACATCGAGATCTGTGCCCCAGTGGTGACGTGAAGCACCGGGTAGCGCCGACCAGAGCAAAATCAAGTCGACGATGGCATCGTCACTCAGTCCCTTAATGCTCACCGCCTGCTCATTGGCATCCAATACCGCGCGTTTACCGCTGGCCTTGGCATTCCAAATTGCCAGTTGTCGCTCAAAAGGGCGATGGGCAGAGCAGATGGCGAGTGCTATGCCCGCATCTTTGGCTTTTTGAGCCATCGCATTAAAGGCGATGGCGGTGTTCGCTTCGAGCCAAAAGCTATGATACCCATGGTGATACGCACTTAAATATTCCACCAATTCAGTGGCGTTTAAGCCGTAAAGCCTAGCGGTTTCGGGGCGGATCTCGAGGTGTGTTAGCACAATAGTTGTTCCAAAATCACTTCATAACACAGGGCTAGCTGCTCAAGGTCGTCCACTTTAACGCATTCATTCACTTTATGAATGGTGGCGTTCACTGGGCCAAGCTCTAACACTTTAGCACCCGTTGGCGCGATAAAGCGTCCGTCCGATGTGCCGCCCGTGGTTTGTGGATCTGTCTCATAACCTGTGACTTGGCGAATTGCAATACGGGTCGCGTCAAGCAGTGGGCCATCGCCAGTTAAAAATGGCAGACCATTGAAAATCCAGCTGATATCGTAATCTAGCTCGTGGGCTTTTAATAAAGTTTCAACCCGCTCAATCAAGATTTCGGCGGTTACTTCGGTGGAGTAACGGAAGTTAAACATCACGTCCAGTGCGCCGGGAATCACATTCGATGCGCCGGTACCGCCATTAATATTGGCGATTTGGAAGCTGGTGGGCGGAAAGAACTCATTACCATTATCCCAGTGCATCTGACTCAGCTCGGCTAAGAAAGGCGCGGCTTTGTGGATTGGATTATCAGCAAGATGTGGATAGGCCACGTGGCCTTGAATGCCTTTCACGGTTAAGTTGCCGGTTAAACTGCCGCGGCGACCATTTTTGACCACATCGCCCAGCTTTAGGGTTGATGAGGGTTCGCCGACTAACGCCCAGGTGATCTTCTCGTTGCGCGCTTCTAAGGTATCAATGACTCGCGTCGTGCCATTGATGAAGGGGCCTTCTTCATCGCTGGTGATCAAAAAGGCGATTGAGCCATTATGATCGGGATGTTTAGCCACAAAACGTTCGGCGGCAATCACCATAGCCGCTAATGAGCCTTTCATGTCCGCCGCGCCGCGGCCATATAAGTAGCCATCGATAACGGTGGGCACAAAAGGCGGCGTGTGCCAGCGGCTCACATCACCCGTTGGGACAACATCTGTGTGGCCGGCAAAACAAAAGACCGGCCCTTCATTACCACGGCGAGCCCACATATTAGTGGTGTCTTCAAAAACCATAGGTTCGATATTAAAGCCGATAGCGCTGAGTCTTTCAGCCATTAAGGTTTGGCAGCCTTCATCAAGCGGCGTCACCGAAGGGCGGGCGATCAGCGCTTTTGTCAGTTCCGTTACGGGATAATCATCGGCTGGCATCATAGTGAAAATACTCTTTTATAGGCGGCTTCATCAAAGCCAATCAGCACGTGCTCACCGACGACCAAGACGGGGCGTTTGATCAGTGTCGGTTGCGCCAGCATAAGTTGAATGGCTTTGGCTTGATCGATATCGGTTTTATCTGCGTCACTGAGGGCACGAAAGCTTGTGCTGCGCTTATTGAATACGGTTTCCCAGCCTGAGGCTTTACACCAGAATTCGAGGTCTTCTTGACGTAGGCCGTCATCTCTAAAATCATGGAAATGAACTGGAAGTTGATGATTTTCAATCCATTTACGTGCTTTACGCACTGTATCGCAATTCTTAATACCGTAGAGGGTCAAAATGATGCTCCAGTGTGGATGGACGCTTGGCTGGCAAGCATTGATTTTGCTGGCATTGTGGCATTGTGCGGCGCATGTCACAAGTGGGATGTTTTGCTGAGATAGCGTGAGCATAAAAATGTCAGTGCATCCGCCTTTACATGCCTGCTATTGCGGGGTGTAAGCGTTATCTGAGCATGGGGTAAAGTCTGTTCGTTTGTATTAAAAATAGGCTAAAGGCTTAAGCATCGCTTAAGTTTTCCGCTCTAATGTCTAAGCGTGTAATTGTTGTCATTAGTTGAGGGAAATCATCATGAATATCGCCAATGTGGGTCAATCATCTGCGAGCATGCAGTCATCATCGATACAAGCTCAACAGAAACAAGCCAATATCTCGCCTCAGAAAGTAGAGGAAGTGAATGAGTCATCCCAAGAGCGCGCGAAAGAGGCGGGCAAAGGGGAGTCAGTCGACACTTTTGCTTAAAGCTTTTTATTTGAGTTGGTTGCCTAAGTTCGTGGCTTGAGCTTGATACTCGAGCTTGTTATTCAATTTAGTTGCTCAAGTCAGTTAGTTAAGTTCATGGCCTAAGTTAAATGCTTAAAGTTAGAGGCCATTCAGGTCGGCGGTTGTCATCTCAATTGCCGACTTTTCCTCTTAATTTTACCTCTACTCTATTAGCGTCTCCATTCAGTTTCTTTATTGCCGATATTGTTATGTCCTCGGGTTTTAATGCGATAGAGCCGACGAGTGTTTTAGAGGATTTGATTCAATTTGATAATGACTACCGACCTAAGTGAAATGCGCATCAGCATTTATGTTGTGCTTAAATTTCATGCAGTGTTGAAAGAATGCATTCTGAACAGGGTGCGACATGTCATTTATCCTCACCAAAACAGTCAATGGACATCTACCTAGAATATTATCGGCCTAGAACGTTATGTGTTTTGGCTGCCGAAGAAATGATCTCTACATCGCTTTTCCATTCCGCGTTTACATTATTCACCATCGTTAGGTGCCGCTTTCCTTTTTGCTTTAAGTAATTGTTAAGTATCTTTTTTTAATATTTTTTATCATCATTACTATGACTAATCATGCCTATTGTCTCACCACACTCTCACCTTTATGCACTTTCAGCTCACAAGGTTGTTCACTTTTTAGCGACCTGAGCCTGAGCTAAGGATTTCAACCAAAACCCATAAGTCGAGCTAAGCTCTATGCGTTTAGCATCAGACACTCGGTATTTATATTTAATACGCCACAGATAAAATCGTTAACACTTGTTTAACCAAAACTGTCTGTTATATATTTTTTTCTTATTAAAATCAGATTGATATCTGGCGTTGACTCTAGCGCGACTTTTAAAGGATTAAAATGCACAGCGATGTTTCTTGGCAGCGATTTAAGCAATTTCCGTGCTTGATGTGGATATTTTTGTTTGGGTATTTTATCACCCGTGGCAGTTATTACATGGTATGGCCATTTTTGGCCGTTATTTTATATGAGAAATTCGCGCTAAGTGCCACTGAGGTCGGCATGGTCTTGTCCAGCGCCGCGATTATTTCGGTATTTATGAGCTTTGTTGGTAGCTCATTGTCCGACAGAATAGGTCGTCATAAGCTGATGTACCTGACGGGCATCCTCTATATCATCTCGTTTTCGTTATTGGCTGAAGCCAATTCTGTCGAAGGGTATGTGGTTGTGATGACCCTTTGCTCTATGGCGACTTCATTATGGCGACCGCTGACATCGGCTTTTGGTGACATTATTGCCGATCCTAAGACGCGCGAATTGGCGATGCAGTCGCTGTATTTCATCGTCAACGTGGGCTGCGCCGTTGGCCCTATGCTTGGGGTATGGCTTGGTCTTACGGGCAAGCAGTCCAGTTTCTACCTTACTGCAGTGGCCTTTGCCGTGTTGTTAGCCTTGTTATATTGGGGATTTAACCATCAAACCCGTCAGGATGTTGCTTTGGCGGCTGGCGCCTCATCGAATGATAATTTAAGTGACGCTACGAGTGGCACTGAAAGTGATGGTGCAAGTGACTGTGTAAATGACTGTGTAAATGACATGACAAGTGATGGTGTTAATTGTGGCGTGAATGGCTTATCGAGTGATACTGAGGCGAGCACGAAAAAAGCGGCAGTCGTGAGCCGTAAGCAAATTGTCGCCATTCTATTGCAAGATAAACTGCTGCAATGTTTAATTTTCGCCAATATTCTGTGTATGTTCATTTATGCCCAAATGGACAGTTCGTTGATCCAATATCTCACTCGCGCTGGCGCGCCTGATTTGTTGACGTTAATCTCTGGCATGATTTTCACTAATGCTATGGTGATTATCTCCACTCAATTTTTGCTATTGAAACTCATGGCCCGTTTTTCGCTCGTCAAACGGATTCAAATCGGATTGCTATTACTGATTGGCTCACAGATCTGGCTGGCATTTAATCCGCTGGATCTTTTTTGGGGCTGGATAGGCGCAATTGTGGTGATGAGTGTCGCCGAGACGATTTTGTTTCCTACTATGAATGTGCATATTGACCGCTTAGCCCCTGAGCATCTTCGCGGCGCCTACTTTGGGGCTGCCTCATTCTATGATTTAGGCTTTGCCCTCGCGCCCCTTGGTGGCGGCATAATATTGGATCATTTTGGCGGTCAGTGGCTGTTTTTGACGGGCGCGGCACTCTCGGTATTAGTGATTTATCTGTACAGTATTTTAGATAAATTGCCGCGACCTGATTTTGCCATGTTTAAAGCGGATTAATGTACGAGACTCTATCTCAGCTCGTTGCAGCTAATGTGATGCTTAGCGTGAGAACGGCCGAAATAGATTCTCCTAAGTCTGTGTATCGAGACTGCTACAGCTTGGCGAATGCAAATACCGTTTTAGGCTCGGTTTTCAAAAGCACAAAAGGCTGGCTCATGATGGTGAGTCAGCCTTTTATTATTCAACAAACAACCGATAGACGATGCAATACTTTAAATTAGATCTGCACTGTAAAAATCACATCTTTACCTGCGGTAACACTGCCTTGGGCCTTGTCTAGGTATTTGACGTCTTCCATGTTTGCCAAAACGACAGGGGTGAGTAGGCTGTCGACTTGGTCTTTAAGATAATCAATGTCGAAGGACAAAATTGGATCGCCAACTTTCACTTCTTGGCCTTCTTGGGCTAAACGTTTAAAACCTTTGCCTCTCAGTTCGACTGTGCCGACGCCAAAGTGCACAAATAATTCTAAACCTTGGGGAGACTCAATGCTGAATGCATGATTTGTCTCAAAAATCTTTCCGATGGTGCCGTCAATAGGCGCAAGAATTAATTCGCCTTTGGGGGCGATAGCGATGCCATCACCGACAATTTTTTCTGCAAAAACCACATCGGGGACTTTTTCAATGGCGACAATATCGCCGGAAACGGGGGCATATACCATGATACCGCCAGCTAACTGAGTCTGACCCGATACCAAGCGCCTAATTCGGCTTAAAAATCCCATAATCTAGAGCCTCTTTTGCTTGTTTTTGTCATTGTTTTTGTTCTGTAATGCAGCATAACGAATAAATGTCTCTATTTATAGCTTGTTATACACTGCTGTAGACCTGCAATTCTATCTTGTTGTAATGCAGTGTGCGCAAGCGCCGAAAATTGTTGGATGTTGCCTTGGCAAATGGCAGCTTTGACTTCTAACAGTGAACTTAAGTTAACACTGAGTTCGTCCAGCCCCATGCCGATTAACAGCGGTGCAATTTGTGGTGAACTGGCCAGTTCGCCGCACAGCGACACTTTCACATTGGCCGCTTTTGCTTGGACTATTGTCATGTTAATTAACGCTAAAATGGCAGGCGAAAGGGACGGATAGTCGCGGGTAAGCTGCGGGTTGGTCCTATCGGCTGCCATTGCATATTGGGTTAAATCATTGGTGCCAATGCTGACAAAGTCGAGTCGTGGCAACATAGCATTGAGGTTAAATACCGCTGCGGGGGTTTCGACAACGATACCGTAGCTGAGTTCACCGTAGCCTTTCTCTTCTTCTTCCAGGGCATCTTGGCACTGGGCAATCAGTGCAAACACTTCATCCAATTCTTCGACTTGATTAACCATAGGGAACATCAAGCGGATCGGACCATGGTTTGCGGCGCGCAGAATGGCCCTCAATTGGGTTTTAAATAAGTCGGGGTGTGCCAAAGTGTAGCGAATACCGCGCAGCCCTAAGGCGGGATTGTCTTCAATTTCTTGGCACAGGCAAGGCAGTTCTTTGTCGGCACCGATATCTAAGGTGCGGATGGTAAAGGTCTTACCGCCCAGAGCTTGCAATGCATCGCAATATAAGCTGTATTGGGCTTTCTCATCGGGCAGGGTGCTGACGTTCATCAGCATAAATTCGGTGCGAAATAAACCTATACCATCGGCGCCAACATCGCTGACATGGGTGATGTCGTTGAGATTGCCGACGTTAGCCATAAGCCCCACAATATGGCCATCTTGGGTTTGTGCGGGTCCATCCTTATAGGTTTGCAGCGCCGCCCGTCTTGCCTGTTCGTGGTGGAAAGTGACAGTGAGTCTTGCCTGTTGATCAGGATTAGGATTAACGCAAAGCTCGCCATTGAGCGCATCGAGTACTAAGGGCGTGCCGTTGGGGATCGAATCGGCATCAAACTGACAACTTAAGATGGCTGGAATGCCGGCAGCTCGGGCTAAAATCGCCGTATGACTGGTTAAACCGCCAGTTTTGAGCACAATACCGCAGAGGTTTTCCCTCGGCAGTAAGGCAAATTCGGCGGGGGTTAAATCTTGCGCCAACAAGATGGTGGGCTTATCGAGTTTGTCGAGCCCTTGGTTTAAATGGCCGTTGATCGCGGCGACAACGCGTTGGCCTAAACAGCGTACATCTTGGGCTCGATTAGCTAAATAGGGATCATCTAGGGATTGCAGCTCGTTGGCTTGATGGGCAAATATGCGTTCAACCGCCACACTTGCCGACAGTTGTAAGGTACAAATCGCATCGTTCACTTGCTCGATTAATTCATCGTCTTCCAATAATAATAGGTCGGCTTCGATCAGCTGATAATTTTCGGAGTCGCTATCGAGTGCAGCTTGGCTGTGGGTTAATTGTGCCTGTAGCTCTTGCAAGGCTTTGGCAAACTTGCCCTGTTGTTGGGGAATTTTCGACAGGGGAATAGGGCGATAATCGAGGTGGTGTTCGGTGTGAATAAGGTGAAGTGCCTGACCAAAGGCAATTCCCGATGACACTATAATCCCCGTTATTGACATATCCCTTCCTAAATTAACCACTGAACTGAGTGCCCGTTAGCGCTAGCGAGTCTAGTTGAGTGGCGTTGAGTTTGTAAAGCATTGGCATGTAAACTATTGGCACGAACAGAATCCGTTTCAACTTATCCCTCGTCGGTAAGATCTACATGTAAGCACTTAGATATTAGTGCGCTAATCAGTGCACTAGTAAATAGGATAAAGGCCTAGCTTAGCGTGATCAGCAGCTCGGAGACTTTCTCAACCGCGGCTTGTGCCTGTTCACCTTCGGCAAACACTCTTACCGTGACGCCAGAATATAGCCCTAAAGTTTGTAGCTTAAACAGACTCTTAGCGCTGGCTTGCTTACCATTACATTCGACCATTACATCGCAGTCAAAGGTTTTGGCTTCTTTAACCAGTAAAGCTGCAGGGCGGGTGTGAATCCCATGTTTGGCGGTAATGGTGACAGATTTTTCGTACATAGTGGATGAGCTCATATTTAATGGGGTATTACACTTCGTCTTTCGATTCTATGATGTGGTAGCCCTGTTTTTTCAAGGCGGCGATGGCACTTTTGAGGCGATTATTTTTCACGAGTATGTAGTCGGTATCAAAGGTGGAAATCGCAAAAATACTGATTTGTTCGTCCGCTAAGGTGCCAGACACCTTAGATAAAATGCCTGTCATCGAAAATCCCAGTGGCCCGAGCACTTCAAAACAACACCAGCCCGGTTCTTGCTCTAGGCTGTCGAGTTCCATCTCACTGGAAATGACTAAAGATAAACCTTCTTGGGTTTTACCAATGAAATACATGTCCTGTGCAAAAACCTCACTGGGCAATACGGCATTCGGGCTAAAGCTATGAATAGTGTACTGTTCAGGATGAACGGCTAAGGTCATTCGCATGGCAGTTTCTCGGCTGGATTTTTAAGGCTAAAGCATACCGCATATCAAACGTTAGCGTGACAGAGAATTTGTGGTTAATGGGACTTTTTCGTTGAAATTCATTGTTGGTGAGCTAGCGGTTAACCAGGGTTACCGGAAACATGTGCAACGAAAAGGGCGCTCTATGGCGCCCCTGTCGACAAGTTATACAGCTCATATACTGTTAGTTAGATTTTAAACTGACCCAAGGTGCGGGACATGTCTTGGCTAATGTCTTGCAGTGACTGAGCCGCATGACTGTTGCTCTCGTTGGCTTTGACTGAGACTTCGGTTAATTCCGAAATATTACAAATATTTCGATTAATCTCTTCCGTCACTAGTGATTGCTCTTCAGTGGCACTGGCTAATTGCGTGTTCATGTCACTGATATGGGCGATTAATTGCAGAATCGCTGCCATGGCTTTACCCGCTTCGTGGGCTTGGGCTTGCAGCTCATCGGATTGCAGCTGAGTTTGATTATTGCTCTTCATCACTGAGCCGACACCAGATTGGATCTCGCTAATGATTTTTTGGATCTCATTGGTCGAGTCTTGGGTGCGAGTGGCGAGGGCGCGGACTTCATCGGCAACTACAGCAAAACCGCGGCCATGGGTCCCCGCTCGCGCAGCTTCAATGGCGGCATTAAGGGCGAGCAAGTTTGTCTGCTCTGCAATGCTACGGATCACATCGAGAATGCTACCGATTTGCTGTGAGGCGACGCCCAGTTTTTGGGTAATAACTTCAGAGGCTTTTAATTCTGCCACCAGTTTTTCTGTGTTGCTGACTGTGTTGTCGATCACCACTTGGCTTTGCTGCGCTTGTTCTTTTACGCTGTTCGCCGCATCGGCTGCTTGCTGAGTGTTGCTCGCCATTTCATGGGTGGTTGAGAGCATTTGATTGACTGCTGTGGCGACGCTGCCCGTTTCTCTGTGGATATGCTCAGCACTTTGATTAGACTCTTCAACTGCAATTAAGAGCTGTTTGGCGTCTGTGTCTAATGCTTGGCCTAAAGGCTGTAAATGGCCGACCATGTCGCCAATTTTTTGCGCAAACATGTTAAAGGCGCGAGCAAGGTGGGCAATTTCATCTTTACCTTGGGCATTAATGCGCTGACTTAAGTCGCCTTCGCCTTGGGCAATATCTTCAAGGGCATCAATGGCATCATTCAATGGCGAGGTGATGGAATGATTAAGCACAAGGAAGAAAGCAAAAATCGGCACTGAAATCAAAAACATGATAATCAGGTAATCGATAATAACTGACTTTAAACTCGCTTTAACGTCACTGAGATAAGCACCTGTCATCACTGTCCAGCCCCATTGTGGGTAGTAACGGGCTTCGGCGAGCTTATCTTCGATAGCGCGAGTCATAGGATCGGCTATGGGGTATTCGAGGGTGGTTTTCGATTTAGCCCGCGCCAATGGCAGCATAGTGGCCAATGGATTGGTGCCATTGGGTAATTTGAACGTTAATGCTGAGGTGCCAACAAGACTTGCATTGTCACCGTGGGCGAGGATTTGATTATCATCAATAACAATGAAATAGCCTGAGCCAGAATAGCGAGTCTGATTGATTAACTCAGCGGCAGCTTTCTTGGCGTCTTCTTCGCTGTATTTACCTTTGAGCGCATCCTGACGATGTACATCTATCACGCTTAACATGCTGGCGAGTTGACCGTCTATTTGTAGCCATTTCTGCTCAATTAAATTGCTGTACTGCTCCTTAATCGAAAAACTGGCAAAACACACAGTCCCTATCGCGGCCATAAGAAGCATCATCATTAAGCGTTGCAAGATGGTAAATCGGCGCAAAAACGTGATCATTGGGGTTTCTCAAAGGCTAATAATTGTTGCTTAATATACCTGCGAATCAATCTCAATTGAATCATCTGTGACATAAATTCAGTAAAAGCCGTTATAAAATATAAGTTTCTTTGATCTAAAGCAGGAAATGATGATAGGGAATTTTAATCTGTTGCATTATGGGGCATGTTCTTATTAAGTTAAGCGGTTTTTTAAGTCGTTGCACGTTGCAGGTTTTATCTGACCTATTAAATATCAATAAGTTAGCGTTATGTTAACTTTACGGCCTTGCTAAATTAGGCTAATCAATTGTTTTAATTTTGATTTTTTACGCTTTTACGCGCAAGATTAATGCATTATTCAGTTTGAGAATCGATTATGACCACAAATACTATCGTAACGTCGGATGATATTTTACTGAAGTTATGTCACTCAGTCGCCCACGTACTCTCTAGCACCAGTGCCAGTAATGTTACCCACGCAGGTATGGTACAAAGTATCGCGCGCACGCGTCTAAAACCCGATCTTGGTTGTTTCTCGATTTTTGATGGTGGTTTTTCTGGCCTAGTCGTCATTAACTTTTCATCTTCGGCGGCGATTGAAATCTACCGTCGCTACATGCTGAACATGGGCATGCCTGAATCTGAGTTGGCATTTTCGCATACGTCAGATGAAGTGAGTAACGTGATGGGTGAGTTGATGAACCAAATCTTAGGGGATTTTATTAATAAAATTTCAAAAGAATTGCAAACGTCAATCAGCCAAAGTCAGCCAAAAATGTTGACGATTAATAAAGAGTTAACCATTTCAATCGATGCTAACTTAGATGATGCGGTCGCTCGTAGAGTGTCGTTTAGAACTGAAAACAATCATATTTTCTACCTCGAATTTGCCATGGATAAAACTGAGTTCATTCGTTTAGATGAATTTGTTTACGATGAAGAATTCGACCCCGACAGCCTGTTAGAGCAGCACAGTACGATAGGCAGTAATAAGGACTCAACGTCGAATGTTTCGCCTTGGGTGAAGATGGCCGACAAACCCGCCATTGCGACTCGCGCCATTGATAATGACGCCGATGATTTGCTTGATCAGCTTGGCATTTAAGCAGAAAATTCAAGTGTAAGACGGATGTTAACGCATTCGTCTATACAAGTTAGCGGAACTGTTTTAGTATCGACGCAAAATAATCACTAAGGTTACCTCCTCTCTATGGCATCGAAAGCGACCTCGATTGATATTGCTTATCGTGCAGGCGTATCCCAGTCTACGGTTTCCCGTGCCCTTAGAAACAGTCCGTTAGTCAATTTAGAGACCCGTCAACGTATTCAAGCCATTGCTAAAGAGCTGAATTACAAGGTTGATAAAAACGCCAGTAATCTTCGCACCCAAAATAGCCATACCTTAGCGCTGTTATTGTGTGAAGACCCCACCAATGATGACTCGTTAATCAATCCCTTTTTCCTGTCTATGCTGGGTTCCATTACCCGAGCAACGGCGCAGCAGGGTTATGATTTACTCGTTTCTTTTCAGCAATTATCCAGCGATTGGCATGCCGATTATGAAGACAGCAATAAAGCCGATGGCATTATTCTGCTCGGTTATGGCGACTATATGGATTACGAGCAAAAGCTGGAGCGACTGTTAGCGCAGAATACCCATTTTGTGATTTGGGGCGCCGAGCATAATAATAAGTCTGTGCTATCGATTGGCTGTGATAATCATCAAGGCGGCTTGATTGCGACAGAGCATTTAATTTCCCTTGGCCGCAATGCTTTTGCCTTTTTAGGTGATGCTTCGAGCCATAGCCCTGAGTTTAGGGACAGATATTTAGGGCATGTGAAGGCGCTGCAAACGGCGAATATTCCTGTGGATCGCACTAAGCAAGTGTCGGCCATCAGCACAGAAAGTTCAGGCTACGATGCCGCTATGGTGTTGATTGCCCAAGGCGCTAAGTTTGATGCGATATTTGCGGCCAGCGATTTGATCGCCATCGGCGCGATTCGGGCGCTGAAAGAAAAGGGCATTTCAGTCCCAGAGCAAGTGGCCGTTGTAGGATATGACGATATTCCGGTGGCGAGTTTTGCTAATCCGCCATTAACGACCATTAAGCAGAACACCCAATTAGCCGGTGAGATCTTAGTCGACAGTGTACTCAAACTTATCCGCGGACAAGAGGTGAGTGCGCAGCTTATTCCGACAACCTTAGTGGTTCGCAGCTCCTGCGGCATTGATAGTGCGCCGCTTAAGCCGTTATAGATGGCCGTTATCGCTAGGCGTTTGTAGCTCTATCATACTGCTATTTGTTGGCAACTCGTTGGTCACTTAATTTACCGATTGAAACAACGCCGATAATCCTTGGATTTATCGGTTTTTTGCTTTTTGATACCTCTTAGCTGCGTTGCTTTTTGGATCACTTGACGGCGTATTGGCGTAAAAACTTCGGCACCTCTGCTTTGGTTTTCTTCGCTAATTTTTGCAGTAACTCAAAGGTCGGTGAGCAGAGTCCAAACTCTTGCTGAAGGTCTGCCAGCATAGCCAGCCACAAATGGCCGGTCATTTCGGCATCGGCTAAGGCGCGGTGAAAAGTGCCATCGGTTGGTAACTGTTTATAGCGCACTAAAGTACCTAACTGATGATTGGGTGCCGCTTGATACAAACGTCTCGCCACCAGCAAGGAACAGCCAAATTGCCCAAGATAACGATGGCGAATTTGGGCAAACTCCGCATCTAAAAAGCGCTGATCGAACGCCGCATTGTGGGCAACTAAATTGTGATCGGCGATAAAGTCCGCAAAACGCGCCATCACTTCATTGCAGGGCGCCGCGTCCCTGAGCATTTGATTGCTGATCCCAGTGTAGTCTTCAATAAAGCGACTTATTCTAAATCCTGGGTTCATTAACTCAGAAAATCTTTGAGTGATCACACCGTCTTCAATCAGCACAGCCCCGATTTCAATCGCGCGATCCCCTTGATTGGGCGACAGCCCCGTGGTTTCAAAGTCGAGCACGACCAAAGTGTTAGCAGCTGATGTAGGCATAGATCTTACATGGACTCAATAAATGATGTGTCAGCATTAGCGTCGTTTGTGGCGAAATGCTTCTAGATAAGCCGATTGTAATTCAATACGTTAGTAAATTCACTATCACATTGGTGCTGACAAAAGACTTAATGCTTTGTTGATCCGGTCGAGCTTTCTTGGTTTCGCTTCCTGTTAGCATTTGCTGCTATGAATAACAGTTTGGTTTGTGAGCAACCCATGCAACTCGATATTAACGGCTTAACGCCCGCGCAATTTATAGCAGAGTATTGGCAGAAAAACCCCTTGGTGATCCGCCAAGGATTCAAGCATTTTCAAGATTTAGTTTCGCCCGAAGAATTAGCTGGCTTAGCCATGGATGAGCTGGTGGAATCTCGGCGGGTGTACCAACAAGCAGGCCAATGGCTGGCGGAATTTGGCCCTTTTGATTCCTACGATCATCTCGGTGAACGGGATTGGACTCTGATCGTCCAAGCTTTGAATAACTGGGTGCCCGATGCGGAGGCCTTGATCCAATGCTTTGATTTTATTCCGCGCTGGCGTTTAGATGATGTGATGGTGAGCTTCGCGACACCTGGCGGTGGCGTGGGGCCGCATATCGATCTGTATGATGTGTTTATTTGCCAAGGCTCGGGACGTCGCCGTTGGCGCGTAGGCGATCTGGGGCCGCACAAAGAGTTTGCCGCCCATCCCGCTTTGCTGCACACCGAAGCCTTTGAACCGATTATCGATACTGAGTTGTTGCCAGGCGACATCCTTTATATTCCCCCTGGATTCCCCCATGACGGCATAACCTTAGAGCAGTCTTTGAGTTTCTCTGTGGGTTATCGCACCGCCTCCGCTAAAGATATGATAAGTGCTTTGGCCGATCATTTGTCTGAGCAGGGTTTAGGCGCACAGCAGATTTCAGATCCAGACCGCGAGCTGACCACCCGCTGTGGTTGTGTCGATAATGGCGATTTAACACGGTTACGCACCCAACTGACCAATATGTTGACCGATGAACTGGTGAGCGAGTTTTCTGGCCGCTATTTAACTCAGTCAAAGTGTGCCTTAGATTTACCCGATGAGCCATTGGACATCACGCAAGACGAAGTGCTCGCTTGGCTCGATGAGCAGCCGCTTATTCGCCTCGGCGGACTGCGCTGTTTGTATTTTGATATCAATGTGGCACAGGGCGTTGTCTATATTAATGGTGATAAGTATCAGCTTTCTGCCGAATTGGCTGCAGTGATCCCACTACTATGTGATAGCAATCAGTTAGATAAATCCTCCCTAGCGCCTTGGTTAGCCCATGCTGACTTACTCACGCAGCTTACCGAGTGGGTGAATCTAGGCTACTGGTACTTTGAAGATCTCAGCGATGAAGAGTGTTAAGGCGGAATGAGACAAAGCTTGGTATATGTTAATACCGTTTTAGCGTTAACGCCCGACGGGCTTAGCGCTATATGTTTTTTAGATCTAGATGGGTTTTAGTGCTATATGGAGTTTAGAGTTAGTGTAGAGTTAGATGGGGTCTGTGATTCGCAGACGATCATTTAGCCACTGGCTCTGTTGATTATTTCACTATGGGCAATTGTGCCCATTGGGTGGTGTAACGTGGGGAAAGCTGCTCACGCTTCATTCCCCAAGTCGGGTCAATACCTTGTCCTGCAAACCAAATTTTTCCATGACCGCTGTGGTTCACTTTATCGAGTAATTGCATGAGTTCCTTGCTTTTAGGCCTAGGTGTGACGTCATCGAATAATCCGAGCTGAAACACGCCTGCACCAAAAAAATCCCCTAACATGACACCGGCCTTTGCATAGGCATGACCTTCACGCCAAATGCGTTGCAGTAAGCTTTGGCCAAGGGTGACAAAATCACGCGTGTCATTGCTGGGGCGAACTAAACTGCCCGATAGCGATTTGCTGTACTGGGGAGTCATATCGCTAAAAGGGCTAGTACGCACAAATACTGACATCGCTTTAGCATATTGGCGCTCGGAACGCAGTTTTTCACAGGCCCTAAAAGTGTATTCATTGATTGCCTGTTGCATCGCTTCTAAATTATCAATACGGCTGCCAAAGGATCGGGAGCTGATAATTTGTTGCTTAGTGGCGGCGACCTCTTGTATGTCATCCCAGGCAATGCCGTTAAGTTCGCGTACCGTGCGCTCAACGGTGACAGAAAAGGTGTCGCGGATAAGCTTTGGATGCGCATCCGCCAATTGCAACGCGGTATTTATACCCATGATGTTCAAGCGTTTTGTAAGCCTACGGCCTATTCCCCAGACTTCGTCGACAGGGATAAGCGCCATCAGCCGTCGTTGGCGTTCACGGTCGCGCAAGTCAACCACGCCCTGCGTCGCTGGATAACGTTTCGCGGCATGGTTTGCCAGTTTAGCCAGGGTTTTTGTCGGTCCAATGCCGACGCAAACGCTGATCCCAATCCACTGCGGTATTCGGTGATAAATATCAAGTGCAAGCTGATGAATATCAATGCATTTATCGAAACGAGAAAGATCTAAAAACGCTTCATCAATACTATACACTTCTACTTTCGGTACCATTTGCTCTAAGGTGGTCATGACTCTATTTGATATGTCGGCATAGAGTGCATAGTTGGAGGAGAATACCGCAACGTGATGCTGGCGGAGTTGGTTTGCGATTTGATATACAGGCACCGCCATCTTGATGCCAAGTTGTTTTGCCTCTGCCGAGCGGGCGACGACGCAGCCATCGTTATTGGATAACACCACAATCGGCCTGCCAGCTAAATCTGGCCTAAACATCCGCTCACAGGATGCATAAAAATTATTGCAATCGACGAGTGCGAATAGTGAGGGCGTCATTTGAGCTTTTTCACCACGTTGGTCACCACCCCAAAGATGTTTAACTCAGACTCATCATTGATGGCAATCGGGGAGAATAAGGCATTACGTGGCAGCAATTGCACCACAGGGCGCAGCTGTAATTGCTTTACAGTAAACTCGCCGTTGACTGCTGCGACAACGGTATCCCCGTGGGCCGGCTGTAATGAGCGATCCACCACTAAAATATCACCGGAGAAAATCCCCGCTTCGATCATCGAATCCCCTTGGACTTTGACAAAAAACGTGGCGGCGGGGTGCTTGATGCATAACTCATTGAGATCTAATGTTTGTTCTACATAGTCTTGGGCAGGTGACGGAAATCCTGCGGCAATCAAGGAGCTAAATAGCGAGAGCCGATATTGGGTATGTTTGGCGAAGCTGCCTAGGATCATCATAATAAATCACAGTATGCTGTACGTATGAACAGTATAGTCTAACAATGAAACTTATCGAAATAATTTATGTGGGGACAGTTGTGTTATCGACCCTAGCGCAAAGACGAACTTGTTTTATGCTGTGTGATGATTGTATGCGCTGTCGAGCGATGAGTGTCCAGGTGCTGGGCAATTGATGATGGCTGCTCTAAAGCACCCTTGGCGGCGTCAATACCGCCAAGGGTGAGTGTTTCGTCAATTTAATTTAGTTAACGCATTTTAGTTAGCCCGCTTTAGTTAACGCAATTTAGTTAATCCAACCGAGCCATAGCCACCACAGATAATCCAGTGGGATAAGTGCAATTAGAGTGATTGCCGCCAGCGGTAAGGTGATGTTAAGTAGTTTGCTTAAGGGCTCTTGGGATAATTGTATCGCCAAAATCAACGGGGCAACCTGATAAGGAAAAATCACGGTTGAGAAACCGATCACCTGCGTCATTAATACCGCAGGGGTGGAGAAGCCAGTTGCATTGGCAAAATCTGCCGCCATGGGGGACAACACTGTCGGCACACCTGGAACCGTTGCCACTAATCCCGTCAGCGTCCCCATCAGCGATAACGACATGAAATTCAGGAACGATGCCCCTTGCTGCAATGGTAGCCATTCACTGAACAGTTGACCTAGCGCAGTGCCAAGTCCAGATTGATTGACCAATGCTCCCAGACCTAAGGCCGCCGCGACAAAAATGACGGTCGCAAAATCCACCGAACTATTAAAACTCTTAGGCTCAAGCACTCCCCATTTGGGGAGCAATAACAAGATAGCGGTGGTCAGTCCAACCCACGCCGGATTGATCCCATGCAGTGAATCTGTCGCCCAAAACAGTAAAGTTATCGCAAGTAATACTGTGACTTTCTTTTGCATACCAAGATTATAAGCTTCTGTTTCAATGACGCTTTCAGGCCGATTTTCATCTATTTTTGCAGGAAATAGGAAGACGACTAGCGCCACAATCAATATCGATTTGAGCAAACCAAGGATTGGAAAATGCAGTAAGAGATACTCGGTATAACCAAAATGGATATTGAATAGATTCTCGCTGGAACCCGCCAATATCATATTGGGAATATTCGCGGGCAACACGGCAAAACTGGGCATGTTACACGCCAGTGCCAAGGCGGTCGCAATGCCTATCCGCCCATGACTACCACGAGCAAAACCGACTTGCTCAGCTAACGCCATACCAATTGGCACCATGACCACCGCACGGCCAACGGATGAGGGCATCACAAAGCCAAGCAGCACGGCACTAAAGACCAAACCCGCAATCAAGCGTGGATAACTTGAGGTCAGTATGGGGGCAATCAAACTGGCCATTCTGCGACTTAAACCAGACTGAGTGATGGCACTGCCAATCACAAACCCTGAAATGATTAACCACACCGCAGTCGAGCCGAATCCTGAAAAAAGTACACTCGGCTCAATGAGTTTGAAAATAGTCGCAAGGGCAAAAAATATTAATCCCGCCATAAAGGGCGGGAAAAAACCTGTACTCCAAAACATTAAGGTCACTAATACTAGGCCACCGCTATAGGAAAACACCGCGGGATGCTGACTCAGCGGAAAAAGTGCAAGTAAAGTAGCGATCAACAGTGCACTGAAAAACGCTAGCGGTTTAACGTCAATAAAACGTTTCATGTTTACCGACCTATTGGGTTGAATACGTAAAAGATGCCAACTAAGATAGCTGACTTAGTTTGGCGTTTTAAGAGGGTAATATGTCAAAACCTGTTCCTAAAGCGACATTATTAACGCCCAGTGACGTGGCGTTTATCACAGATGCCAATCGACCTGTGCTAACCCATACTCGCAATATGGCGGCGGAAGCGGGCATCGAGCCTCATTCTCATCCGCGGGGGCAGCTACTTTGGGCCGCGAAAGGCTTGTTACGTGTCCGCAGCGACAATGCCGTCTGGGTGGTACCTTCAACCCATGCGGTGTGGATCCCCTGCAATTTGCCCCATCAAGTGAACAGCGAAACCCACGCCCACACTCGCAATATCTATATTGATCCTAGCTATGATGTTAGGCCACAGGATACAAAAGTGGTGATGGTGACGATGACAGCGCTGATGCGCGAACTGGTGCTCAAACTCTGTGAGAGTTCACACCTTTTAGGCAGTGGACAACTGCATCGGCTGGGTTTGGTTGCCATTGATGAGCTCGAAACTCTGGACAGCCTAGATGCTCATTTACCCGCAGGCTCAGATCCAAGACTCAGCCGCTTGATCCAAAAGTTGATCCGGCACCCAACAGTGAATTACACCCTGACCGAGTTAGCCGAAATGGGCGGCGCGAGTGTGAGAACGATTGAACGACTGTTTAAAGCTGAAACTGGGCTCACTTATCGACAATGGCGGCAAAGATTTCGTTTGTTAAATTCGCTTGAGAGCTTAAGCCAAGGAGAGAGCACGACTAGGGTGGCGCATAGTCTAGGTTATCTGAGCGTCAGCAGTTTCAGTGCCGCTTTTAAAATGCAATTTGGTTGCACGCCGCAAGATTATCCGCAGCATAAGCCGATGAAAAGCAGGCGCTAAATCAGGCACAATAACATCGTCTATAAAAAAGCTAGAACAACATCTAGGATGCTGTTCTAGCCTGTAATCTATCAAAGCATCGTTAAGCTAATACGCAATTTTAATTGGCTATTTCAACTCATTATTTCAATGCCGCTGGGACGATAGGGTAGTGATCCCAGACTTGGCCGTCGGTCATCGAGCGCACCAGTTTGATGTATTCGGCATGGGTCCAGGCTAGCGGCGTGGCTGAGTTGGTGCCTTGTCCGAGTTGGTAATGGTAGCGGGTGGCATCGCCGACACCGTCCCACGATTGCTCGGGTAACATCATGCCCGCATTCGCAAACGTTTCCATGCCTTGCACATAGGTGTTGATCAACTGCTGCTTGGTTTGCTGCGCGTTATTGCCTGTTAGCTCGCCTTTTTCTTGGGCGAGTGCTAATTCAAAATGACCGCGCTCACCGGTGAAGAAGGGCCAGACGCGGCCACGTTGATCGGCGCTGTTGCTGCCCGATTCCGCATAGTTCTTGCCAGAAAACGTATCCTCACCGTAGCCATCGTTGCCATAACGTCTAAAGCCTGGGATTTTGCTGCCATCTTTAGCGGTAAACTCATATTTAAGGCGCAAATTAGAGTCAAGTTCAGTGTTATCAATCAATTGAAGGCTTTGATTGATCAGCTTATCAGTTGCACCGCGCACGCCATAACGTACTAGTTCTAAAAATCCGCCATCGAGGATCTGACGCTGATCTAAACCTTGCTTACCGTTATTCGCCGCCAGTGTATCGGCGGTGTTTGGCTCGCCATTCGGGCTTAAACGTAAATAGTAAGGCGCGCTGACGCCTGCGCTGTTTTTTAGTAGTCCTTGGGTGGTGACTAAGTGTTTTTCTAAACTATTACTTAAGTCTTTGGCGGCTGCAAGATAACGGCTGCTGGAGTCGGGATCCTTGGCTTCTTTGGCTATTTCACTCGCGGCAACAAGACCTGCGATCACTGCGGCCGTGGTCGAGGGTGAGTAACCCGCTTGTTCTTCCCAACGCTCTTGCTGGGTTTTTGGCGGGGCGATTTGAGTGTGATTCCAATCCAGATTGACCTCACCGCCACTGATCAAGAAGTCTGCAGCACCTTTGAGCATCTCTTGATACCAGTGACTGATCTCATCAGGGGTGAGCACACCCGCTTGCCAGAGTTTCCAGCCGAGCATGATAGGCATGGCGGTTTGATCGAGCTGCACACCAACCCACTCAATTTGGCCATCCACATGGGTCTTTTGCAGGAACCAACCCGGCGTACCCGTAAAGCCGGGCGTCATTTCGGTCACTTGCACTTTTTTCAGGTATTCGAAGGCCACTTTGGGCGTTTGGGTGTCACCCATGGCGAGGAATGCCATGGCACATTGGTAAAAGTCACGCGGCCATACCGCTTTATAGCCAGTACTCGGCACGGCTGCTGAAACCGTATCGCCCCAAGGATTGGATAACGAGGCGATAAGTGCGCCCGCATAGGTTTTATCTTCCTGCGCTTTCAAGACCATAGCACTGGTATACAGCAGCTTACCGCTATCTGTGGTGTTGTTGGCCATGTTTGCGATGGCGGGCAGCGAGCTTAAGTAATCGTGCCAGCCGACATGGGTGGCATCGCCTTTATAGGCGCTCAGCACAGCATCATAACCTGCGGCCAAAGTGGCATCGGCATTGGCTAAACTCTGTGCTCCATCTTTACCAAAACCGATGACGAGATTAAAAGTGACGGGTTTGGCTTTGATGAGCGTAGGGTAACTCGCAGTAAAAGCTATATTGCCAACGGTCGATTTATCTTGCGTACTGGTCGTTTGATAGGGTGTATCGAGTTTGCCGTTATCGGCCAAATCGGCTAGACCATCGGAGACACCGACAAAGCCTGTCGTTGCCTGCACAAAATTCAGCTCGGATTTGACCGTCATCACGCTGCTGTCTTTGGCGGCGGTATAGGCCACCAGCGCCTGATTGCCAGCATGTGTGTTGGTATGATTGTCTGTATTAGTGTCGATGCGGCCGATATCATTGGCGCCCGCGTTATCGATATGCGGATTGACATACAAATGCGGCGTAATGCCGTCTTCAAAGGCGGTAAAGGTGATGCGCATCATTAGGGTGTCGCGGTCGGGATCGGTAAAAATATGCTTTTCAATCTGATACTTACCTTCAACATCTTTATTGATAATTTTATAGGCAAGGGATTGCGGGCGACCGTTAGCATCGGTATCTAAATATTCTATGCTGCTGATGGTGTTATCTTTTTCGGTATCGACAAAGCCATTACCTGTGACCACAAATTGGAGTTCTTTGAGCTGCGCATTATGGATCAGACCATACATGGTTTCGGTTAAAATACCTTGGGCGAGGGAGAACCAAACGCGGCTAATGGGATTTTGCTTGGCATCTTGGTATTGGCCTTGGGTGTAAGGCTCGTAAGACGTCCCAATACCGGTTTTACCCGAAAATGCCCAAGTCGGCGCTTTACCCGGTGCGCCGGGGGCAACCTGCTGCACATTTGATGCGGCATTGCCACTCATGCTTGGTGTGGCTGAATTCGATGTGGGTGAACAGGCTGTGAATCCTATTGTCCCTAATAGACTTGCGGCGACGGCAAGCGCTAGGCGACTACGCCTTGTTAACGTTTGTACGTGACGGGTTTGGCTAGTGTGCAGATCCTGCTGCGGTGTAGGACTCGATTCCATCTCGTTCTCCCCAAATAATGGTTATATTTTTATAGTGATTGAATTGATATAAAGGCTTCATGCTGCGGTGAATCGCCATTGGGGCGAGTTCACCGCGCTTCACATATTGAATGTATATCAGCTAACTGTTGGTCACATTTTGTGCTTAGTGATGTTTATCAATTAACTTTGTTTACGGCTTTTGCGCTTAAGGGCGTGTTGCCATTCAGGCCAGCACTTTGCTCATTTTGAACCACAATTTCTTGCTCAACAAAAAGCACGGCAATACCGGCGCACATCATCAAGACGCCCCCCGTGATCAGTGCATAAATAGGTTGACCATCGAACAAACCATTGAGTATTAAACCCAGCACACTGGCGGCAAGAAGCTGCGGGATCACGATGAAGAAGTTAAAAATCCCCATGTAAACGCCCATTTTCTGCGGGGGTAACATGCCCGATAACATGGCGTAGGGCACAGATAAAATGGACGCCCACGCGATGCCGACACCTATCATCGGCAGCCATAACAGGCTTGGGTCTTTAATAAAGAAGAAACTAATCAAGCCTATACCGCCACAGAACATATTGACTGTGTGCGTCAGTTTGATGCCGATACGTTTAGCCAACATAGGAATAAATATCGCGGCAATGGCGGCAAAACCATTATAGGAGGCGAACAGCACGCCGACCCAATCTGCGCCGTCGTTGTAGGCTTTAGACAACACATCGCTGCTGCCAAAATGGTAGGACGTCACGGCTGCTGTGGTGTAAATCCACATGGCAAACAACGCAAACCAAGAGAAAAACTGCACTATCGCCAGTTGATGCATGGCTTTGGGCATATGGAATAAGTCATCGACCACGCTAAATACCATGCCGAGCTTATTGCGTTCAGCGGGTTGTGAATTGCCCAAACGCAGCGCGCAATACAGTTGCAATGGGCCAAAGGCAAAAATCCCTAAGCTTAAGATATACAGTTGCTTATCTAAATCCTGCGCCCAAATAGCGAAGGTGAGCAGGGCGCCGAGACCCATCCACACGAAGGACGCAAATTGATAATCCTTACGGGTACGAGTGCGAGCTAAGGTTTCATCCTCAGCATCGACTTGTTTTGCGTTAAAGGCGGCTAACTCTTCGGGGGAATATTCTCTTGTCGATACGACAGTCCAAGTAACCGCGAGCAATAACACTGCGCCACCGAAATAGAAGGCATAACGCACTGAGTCGGCAATTTCACCCGCTGGTGCAGTATTCGCGACAGCAAAAAAGTGAGTCAAAATATAGGGTAAGGCCGAAGCGACCACAGCGCCAATACCGATGAAAAAGCTTTGCATGGCATAGCCTTGGGTACGCTGGCTTTTCGGTAAATTGTCACCAACGAAAGCGCGAAACGGCTCCATGGCGATGTTGATCGAGGCATCCATGATCCATAACATGCCCGCGGCAATCCACAGGGTAGGCGAGTGCGGCATGATAAAAATAGCAAGAGTGGTAAAAATCGCGCCAATCAAAAAATAAGGGCGGCGACGGCCAAGGCGTCCCCAGGTTTTATCACTCAAATAACCAATAATAGGTTGAACCAATAAACCCGTCAGCGGCGCGGCAATCCACAGAATGGGGATTTCATCGATAGATGCACCTAAGGTTTGGAAAATGCGGCTGACGTTAGCATTTTGCAGGGCAAAACCAAATTGAATGCCTAAAAAACCGAAGCACATATTAAAAATTTGCCAGAAATTCAGCTCAGGTTGTTGCTTGAATGAATGCTGCGTCTGAGGCGTGACAGCTTGATGGCTATCTTTTTGATTAGCCTGTTGATGATTCGAAGACATTGAACTTCCTTTCTGTTGCCGGCAGTATTTCTGCCTTGAGTGCTTATTGTTTTAATTGTTTGCCGAGCAATGGATTGGCACTGTACTTTGCTTTTATGTGGATCGCTATTCATCACTGCTAAGAGGCTTGTGTTAAAGGCTTCCTGTAAAAGCCAGCAAGTCCCCGAAACAACTGATAGTTAGATTCAAAGCTTGTTCGCTATGGTTTCGCACATATTATGAATGCGTCTGCTCTGTGAAAAAATGGCGAATATACCTCTCCCTCAGAAGCATATTCGCCGATAAATTCATTTCACATTTGGACTTAACACCTTAATGAAAACGAGTCAGTCCAAAAGAATGGCTCAAAGCCAGTCAGCAGAAAGAACTTAAGCCTGATAGTAATCCTTGTATATAACCCTATCAGAAACGACCTCACACATCTCAAACCCCACAAGCAGAGGGTGAAACGAGCGGATTTATAGTAGCCTTGCCTTGGTTTTAGGTACAACCGCTTACATACGTATTCATCATGGGTTGATAACCACACGTAAACAGAGGTGCAACCTGCTGTTGACTGTTTTTAACTTTGCTGGAGGCTAAGTTCATTTGACACTTGAGGACCGCACTATATATTAGGACCGCACTATATAGTCAGCGGGAAGAAACCTATTGTATAAGCCCCGACTTGCTGAATAAGAGGATACCTATGTTTGTTGTTTCGCTCACCTATAAAAAGCCGATTGCCGAAGTGGAGTTACATTTAGCCGCGCATATCGAATATCTTGATCAGTATTATGCCGCAGGGACTTTTATTGCCTCGGGTCGTAAAGTACCACGTACTGGCGGCGTCATCCTCGCGAAGGCAGAGAGTCGCGCGGCGCTAGAGGCCATTTTGCAGCAAGATCCGTTCTGCATTGCCGATGTTGCCGAGTTTGAGGTGATAGAGTTTGTGCCAACTAAAACGGCGCCTGGATTAGAGCAGTTGATTGAAGTGATTTAATGACCTTTTAAGGCCGTCGTGGAGGCTAATATCGGCAGGTTAGATTTCGTAGCTTGAGCGTAAGGTGCCTAGCGGCTTAGATTGGTACGATTGAATCCGTTGAACTATAACAGTGGGGCTCGATAAGTAGGATTTGATGGATCAAATTTGGACTGAATTACAACAGGCTAAGGTTTTTAAAACCTTTTCTGATACTGGTGAAAGCGTACATTTCTACCATGCCAATGGTTTTCCATTAGGTGTTTATGCGCCTTTATTGGCCAAGTTGCAGCAAGCCTTTAGCCTTAATTCACTCGAGTTAAGGCCGACATGGCCCGATGTAGGTTTGCCGCCTAAGCGCCGAGATTGGCAGCTATATGCCGATGATTTGATCTTGCATATTGAGCGGCATTGCAGTGCGCCAATTGTGGGAATGGGTCATTCGATGGGAGCAACCAGTACCATTCTTGCCGCTAACAAAAGACCCGATTTGTTTAAAGCACTGATACTTATTGAACCTGCAATGGTGTCGCGCCCTATCGCTTGGTTTGCCAAGTTAATGCCTAAATCATTAATGAATTTGACCGCGCCCGCCAAAAACACCTTAAAGAAGCGCGATGCGTGGGAAAGTCGTGAGCATTTCCTTGAATATTGCAAAATGAGTAAGTTATACAAACGCTTTGATGATGAGGCGTTTGCCGCCTTAGCCCAATTCGGGGTTTATCAACACAATGATGGCCAATTCACGTTGAAGTTTCCTAAACAGTGGGAAGCGCATAATTACACCCAGCCGCCGAATGTATTATCGATATTGCGGCAGATAAAGCTTCCCTGCGTCGCCATTCGAGGGAAACCGTCAGTGTTCTTTTCTGAAGCGACTTGGCAGCGTTGGCAACAGCTCACACCGAATACGGTATTTTTAGAAGATCAGCGATATGGGCATCTGTTGCCGTTAGAAGATCCCTCCGCCTGCTTAAGCCTTATCCATCAAGGACTCAGTGAATTGAATCGCAAACGGGAGGCATAAGTGAGTTTGAGCATGCATTGAGCCGTAACGACTAAAGCCAAAAAGTGAATGAACCCAATCAAGCTAGGTCGTTGTCCTAGTATGCACTTTTTAAAGCCTGTTTTTCGCACTGGCAGGGTGAATTTATCCGATATTCTGAGTGCTAGTTTGCTATCATGCCGTTTTCCTTCTTGAAACCTTACGCAGGTTTCCGCTGCGCGAGTCCCGCTTTTTATGTCTATTCAAACGCTGTTATCGACGGCTCTGGCGAAACGCCATGATTTTTTACAACAAGCAGAACAGGATCAAACCGATTGTTTTCGGGTGTTCCATGGCACAGTCGAAGGCGTGAGTGGCTTGAATGTCGACCGTTACGGCGATACTTGGCTAGTGCAGAGTTTTCATCAGACCTTAACCGACGAAGAGTTAATCGATGTCAGCACCGTTTTGCTGCAACAGGCCGATTTGCCGATTGTGTATAACGACCGCTCATTAGGTAATTCCCGGGTATTGAACGCGTTATCACCCGCACTGGCAGATATTGCGAATTCTGAGCGAGTCATGCAGGAAAATGGCATCAAGTTCAGCACTAAACTGCGCCACGAAGGGCAAGATCCGCTGTTATTCCTCGATATGCGCATTGGCCGTGAATATGTGCGGGCACACAGCCAAGATAAAACCGTGCTGAATTTGTTTTCCTACACTTGCGGCATTGGCACTGCGGCAGCCATGGGCGGCGCGACTCGGGTGATGAACGTCGATTTTTCTTCTTTTGCTTTAGCCACGGGTAAAGCGAATGCGGCGTTAAATCAGGTGTCGAATGTGTGTGAGTTTGTGCAGAGTGATGCGTTTCCGGCCCTGCGCCAATTGGCTGGTTTGAGTGTGGGAGGGCGACGCAATCAAAAATTACCGAGCTACCCCAAATTGCCGCAAACCCAGTTTGATCTGGTGTTCCTCGATCCACCGCGTTATGCCAAGAGCGCTTTCGGTATTGTCGATTTGATCAATGATTATCAAGGTTTGTTTAAGCCCGCATTAATGGCGACCAAAGTCGGTGGCACTATCGTTTGCTGTAACAATGTGGCGAAAGTCGAACGCCAAGCTTGGTTCGACAGCTTAGTGCGCTGCGTTGAAAAACAAGGCCGCAGTGTCACAGCGCACACTTGGCTCGATCCCCATGAGGATTTCCCGTCATTCGATGATAATCATCCACTCAAAATTGTCGCGCTGACCTTAAGCTAACGGCATAGCTGGTACGAGCGTCACAGTGATATCAATAAGCAGGGCACCCGATGCGGTGCCCTGTTTATTTGTCCATTTATGTGCCGCTAGATGGGTTGCAGGTGGAAGGCAATCGCGACGCGGTTCCAGCCATTAATGGCAATGATTAAGCTGGTGAGGTCGACAATTTCTTTCTCGGAATAATGCTCTGCAAGCGCCGCATACTGACTGTCATGCACGGGTGCAGTAGCAACTTGGGTTAAGATTTCTGTCCAGAGCAGCGCTGCACGTTCCCGTTCATTAAAGATTCCATCGACCTCATGCCAAGCGGCAAGTAAATCTAAACGCAGCTGTTCTTCACCGTCATTTCTGGCTTCCTCGGCGTGCCTTCGCTGACAAAACGCGCAGCCATTGAGTTGCGATGCTCTGAGCTTGACTAAATGCACCAGTAATGGCGAAAAGTGGGAGTCGCCGGCTGCTTTATCTAAGCTTAACAGTGCGTTGGCGAGTGCGGGTTGTAGCTGATAAATTTGCTGGCGTGGTATACGTTCTGACATAAAAGCCTCCTATAAGCTGAGGCTTCAATCTAAGCGGTTAGCGCGACGTAGGATTGGAGATTTGCGACATTTTACGCTTTTTGTATTGTCCTGGCGTTTGCTGTGTCACCCGCACAAAGTGTTGATGTAGATGGGCTTGATCGTAAAATCCGCAATCGAATGCAACTTGCACTAGGCTGAGGTTAGGTGATTGGCTGAGTAGGTTACGGGCGACTTTGACTCTGTTTAATTGCAGTAACTGCACCGGCGACAATCCGGTTTCTTGTTTAAATCTTCGTTCAAACTGACGACGACTTAAGGGCAATTGGCTATAGAAATCCTCTAAACTGGCTTGGGTTTGAATAAGCTTTGGTAAACTCGCCTGCACTAAGTTAATCCTCGCGCATTTATGCCGAGATAAGGCCGCAGTAAATTGCCGCTGGTTGAGTTGCAATAGCCAATGCTCAAGTAATGCGATGCGTCGGGCTGGTTGATTGGTTTGCGCCAGTTGTGATAGCAGTTGATCCAATCCTGTTAGCTGCAATTGCGTCGCGTCAATAGCCGTCACTGATGTCGTAGACTTAATATCTTGCAGTTCAATGCCGAGTAAATGAAACGCGCCGCCGGGGTGAAAGCGAACTATCAGCAGCTCGATTCCTGGCAAAAAGGCGTGGCAATGTCGGCTTTGACCACAATGAAACAACACTTTGGGTTCATCGCTGCTTATCGTTTGAGTTAGCGTTTGTGTTGGGAAATAGAAATGTAGGCTAGTGCCGCCGTCCGGATAAAATGTCTGCTCAATGCCCTGCGGTAAATCGGTCGCTACGCGCAAATGAAAGTAGCGCTGCACCCAAGGGCGAAGTGGCGCTAAGGGTTGAAAATGCGTAAAGCCTAAGTGTGCGAGTTCGGTCTCAAAACGCTTAAAGCTGCGCATTTCTAATAAATCGGCTGTGTACCGCAAGACGAGCACCATAAGCAAGTAAAGGAAGGTCAGATTAATCTAACTGAGGCATTTTTGCACCTGTGTTGGTTGTACGCATTCGCCTTAGGTTGGAGTGGTTAGTCTGTGGTGTTGGCGAGGGTATTTAAAAGCCTGTGTATTCGGTTCATACCGATTTGTCGGCCTAGGCACGAACTGAATTTGCGCCAACATCTGCTAAGACGCTTCGAGGAGGATTAACTTTTACGTTTTGTATTGGGATAAACAGGTCCTATCTGGTAATAAAAAGTCACCAAGGACAAGGTATATCCTTGGTGACTTTCTGTTTTTTACTCTGTATTTTCACACTCGCTTAAGCAATTAAGTTAGCGCGCTGAACTGAACACGATGAAATCTAAAGTGCTTTAAAGCGTATTGCCGTACCGCCACTGCTGGCAAGTACGAGGTTTAGACTATCTTTAGCGCTCACTTCTTTAGTCTCAATCACATAATCATAGGGATTGGTTTTCCAATCGGCTTTTGCGCCATCGCGGTAAATCTGCGCTTGATACCGTTTATTCGGGGAGAGGAAATCCAGTTTGACCGTGACCTTGCGCGCGGTTTCATCCGTGAGTGCACCTAAGTACCAATCACCTTGATCCTTCGCTTGGCGGGCAAAGACCACATAGTCGCCGACTTCACCGGCAAGCGCGACACTCTGATACCAATCTGTGGGCACATCGCGGATAAATTGGAAGGCATCTAAGTGCTTTTCATAATTGCGTGGTAAATCCGCTGCCATTTGGATTGGGCTGTAGAGCACAACGTACAAGGCGAGCTGTTTGGTCAAGGTGGTTTGCACACGGTTTTGCGCATCCAACCCCTTAGGTGCTAAGTCAAAAATCCCCGGTGTAAAGTCCATTGGGCCAGCGAGCATACGGGTGAACGGTAGCATGGCCGTATGTTCAGGGCTATTTGGTGGGCTACCCCAGGCATTGTACTCTTGGCCGCGGGCACCTTCACGGGCGATCCAGTTTGGATAGGTTCGGCGCAGACCCGTGTCTTTGATTGGCTCGTGACTATTGATGCTGATATGGTGTTTCGCAGCTTCTGTGACGCTGTGCAGATACTCACCCACCATAAACTGGCCGTCGTGCCACTCGTGACGGGTAATGCCTTTGTCATCGATACGCTTGATTTGGCCACCATCAGCGACATAGCCCGTCTTGACTTGGGTCACACCGTGCTGCTCATACAGGGCAAAGGCATCAGCCATTTGATCACGATAATGGGTGACTGAGCCTGCTGTCTCGTGGTGGCCGATTAAACGCACCCCTTTTTTCGCCCCGTAGGCTGTGATGGCGGGCAGATCGAAATCGGCATAGGCCTTAGTAAAGCTAAATTGATCGCCATTATGGAACCAGTCGCCGTCCCAACCTTCATTCCAACCTTCTACCAATACACCATCAAACTGATATTTAGCGGCGAAATCCATGTAGCGTTCGGTTTCGCTGGTGGTGGCGCCGTGGGTTGGGCCCGAACCCCAAGTATTTTCATTTAAGTGCATTCCCCACCAAATACCGACGTATTTCCCCGGTTTTACCCAAGCAACATCGCCGAGTTTATTGGGCTCATTGAGGTTAAGGATAAGGTGCGAATTGAGCAGCCCAGTCGCGTTGTCGGCAATTTGAATGGTGCGCCACGGCGTATAAAAGCCCACTTGAGTTTTGACGCGAATGCCATCGGACCAAGGCGTGAGATCGGCCTTAAGCCTGCCATCGCGCTGCTGATCTAAGGTCATGGCGGCAAAGTCCACCAAGGCGGCCTCGTGAATACTTAAGTGCGTACCGTTCGCGAGTTTAAAGGTGAAGGGCGTGTGGACTCTATCGACTTCTTTCAGCGCTGTGGTGCGATACAAATATTCGTAGCGATTCCAGCCACGGGCAGGGATCCACCAAGCGGTGGCTTTATCGGCTTGACCGACATTGAACTCGGTTAACTCGTCTGTGATTAAGATCGGCGAATTAGCGGGAAAGGAGGCTTGTTGGGCTAAGTGATAGCGAAAGCCAATACCATCGTCAAAGGCTTTAAACTCGACTTCGAGTTGCACCTTGCCGTTGCTTAATACTGCGGTCAGTTGATTGTGCTGATCGCGGATCCATTCCTGCTCGCCCCAAGGTTGTTGCCACTTGTCATCTGCACTTTTTTTCTCGCTGCTGTTAATCTGCAATCCTTGACCAAGTTCGCCAAGGGATTGAAAAACTAAGCCTAAGCGGCTCGGTTCTATGACTGTCTTGCCGTGAAAATCGATTTTATATTCGGGGCGGCCAGTATCGTCACTCAAGCTGATTTGAATTTGTTGGTTGGGTGAGCTGACGGTAACGGTTTTGGCAAATACGTTGGCACTAAAGAGACTCGTAACCGCAAGAGCGATAAGTGTAGGGCACAATAGCGCTTGCGATCGCTTTTGGCGTGATGAGCTCTGGCGAGCGTGACTCTTTGTTAAGTGACGGCCAGTAAACTGAATAGGGTTGGTCTTGATGAACATTCCTTGATCCTTGTTTTTATAATGAATGTGACTCACAGCATACTAGTGGCGATGGCTTTTTAACCGCAACGGCCTGCATACGTATTCACCACATTAAGGCGTGACGTAACAGAAGTGACGAGAAGCATTGCGAGGGCACGAACAAAAGATGTGGTTTGCTTTTGACTCGGGTAGAATGCGCGCTTTATTTTTGCTTAAAAATGCAATTTAGCGTGGGATTTACAGTGGGATTTACAGTATTTGGAGCCGCAGCAGTAAGGTCAAACCGTGAAAATTAGCCAACGTTTACAACAGATAAACAGCATGATCAGTGGTAATTACGATCATATTTGGGATTGCTGCTGCGATCATGGTTTGCTCGGTATGCTGTTGCTAGAAAGGAGCGCTGCCCGCCATGTACACTTTGTCGATTGTGTCCCTTCGCTGATGCAGGCGCTTGAACTGCGTTTGCAGCGTTTCTTCCCCGCTGATATATCAGGCCTTAATCCCAACTTAGCGCCACACTCAGATCCAGACTTAAACCTAGACATGGACCCAAATTTAAGTCGTCATACTCAGTGGCAAGTGCATTGCCTTGATGTTGCGGCTTTACCGCTCGCGCAAACCAGTGACAAAGATAAACAGTTGATTATCATCGCTGGTGTGGGCGGTGAACTGCTGGTGGACTTAGTGAAGGCAATTCTAGCCAAGCACCCACAGCGGCACCTCGAATTTATTTTGTGTCCCGTGCATCATAATTATTATGTCAGGCAATCACTCTCAGCCTTAGGGTTAGGGCTGAAGTCGGAACATTTATTGGAAGAGAATCAACGTTTCTACGAAATCCTCCATGTCAGTACAATCGCAGCTCCAAATGGTCGGCCTATCAGTGCTACGGGTTCGTTAATGTGGCAGATGCTAGATGAAGCAAGTTTGCCGCGAGCGCAGCGTTATCTGTCGCAGGTGATTGGTCATTACCAACGCATGCCCACGCATAAGCAAACACCAGAGATTATTGATGCTTATCAGCAGCAATTGGCCCAGCTCTTGAGTGAACATAGTGAGTTTGAATGCTCTTGAGCATTTTTCAGCTTGGACATTACGATGGGCACCAAAGATGAGCAACTAAGATGAGAATCAGGCGAAAGAGATGATGCATCGCGATCTTAACATCATGGGTAAAACGATTTTAGCTTAAGCCGTTAATAATTAAGCTTGTAATCGCTAAAATCTATCAATCACTCGGACTGGACTGAGTGTGATTATTGCCTCTGCTACAGTTTTTGATCTGCATTTGGCACATTTTCGTTTATGCTGCGACTCCTTTTCGGCAAATGGCTACGACTATGCGTTTATTGAGAACCACCCAAGATCCTGCGGTTAACCTACAGACGGCACGCGTTTTTTATCGCAGAGCTGCCCGCGCGATTGTGTTATCGGGTGAAGACATTTTGCTGTTGTATACCCAAAAATATCGCGACTACAGCTTACCCGGCGGCGGAATTGACGACGGCGAGAGCCTCGAAGATGGGCTGATCCGCGAGCTACAGGAAGAAACCGGCGCTCTAGACATTCAAGTGTTAGCCCCCTTTGGTCGTTACGAAGAGTTTCGGCCTTGGTATCGTGAAGGGGCAAACGTAGTGCACATGGAGTCATTCTGTTACGTGTGCCGTATCGACACCTCACTGGGCGAGCGTGGTTTAGGTGAGACTCGATTAGAAGCCCATGAGATAAAAAATGGCATGCGGCCTGAATGGCTTAATATTCATCAAGCTATCGCCCATAATGAAGATATTCAGCGCAATCATCCCCATAAAGGCCAATCAATAGAGCGTGAAACTTTTCTGCTAAAACAGATAGTGTTGGAATGTTTGTAAGTTTTATCACTTTAAAATTATGTATTTAATATATGATTTTATTTCACGCATAACTGGGTGAGCAGGGTTTGGTTAGCGACTGAACGTCGTTATTTCAACGTGCTCTTTTAAGCTGATACAGCTTCGAGCCTGTTCCTAACATCGCTAGATGTTTAATGTTATTTCTCATTCTTTTGCCGCAGCAAGGAAGGCAATGCAGATTATTTTATTGACCCACG
Organism: Shewanella sp. SP2S2-4; assembly: GCF_031932025.1. Classification (NCBI taxonomy): domain Bacteria; kingdom Pseudomonadati; phylum Pseudomonadota; class Gammaproteobacteria; order Alteromonadales; family Shewanellaceae; genus Shewanella; species Shewanella sp. SP2S2-4. The sequence continues at coordinate 181,395 of NZ_JAUOER010000003.1, read as the reverse complement.
AACGCGAGTTAAGCCGCAAAACAAATACTGGCCAACTCGCGTTAGCCGCATTTCCTGAAGAGGTGAAAAGCATCGTCTGGTCGAGAACGGCACCTGATAACGATTTAGTGGCTATGTTGGCATCCCAGCAGGCTAAACTGTTGTTTCCTGCAAGTGATACTGAGCACACTGGGCCCATTGATCATAATGCCTTAGATACGGTTTTAGCTGAGCCAGCGTTCTCGAACGCACAAGCCTTTTTAGCACCAGCGCAATCTACAGTGATAGCAGAACTAATGCCGAGCCAAGTGGTGATTTTAGATGCGACCTGGCAGGAGGCACGTAAGATGCTGCGCCAGAGCCCCTATCTGAAAACGGCTGCACGAGTCAGTTTGCCGCCACTTATGCCTGAATCCGCCTTTATATTGCGGCGTAATCAGCAAGAAGGGGGCTTGTGCACCGCAGAATGCATTATTGCGCTTTGGCGCCAGTGTGGCAGAGCAGAAAAAGCGACGCTATTAGCGTCGCTGTTTACTGAATTGAATAGCCGTACTTGATTGCGATGTTCGAGAGAACGTTTGAGGAAGTGCTTGAATAGATAATTAACGACTTTCAGCTTTGACCCACAGATAAATCACCGTCAGTTAAATAAGAGCCAGTTAAATCACCATCAGGTAAATCATAGTCATTTAAATAACAGTCAGATAAATACACAGAAAGTGACTCATGGCACCGCCAAGCACAAACAAATGCCAAATGGCATGGTTAAATGGAATGCGTTTCCCGACATAGAACACAACACCTAAAGTGTAAAATAATCCGCCTAAGATCAATAGATTAAAACCTAACTCCGACATGGCCGCCGTTAAATCGCCCATCACAGTGACACATAGCCAACCCATGGCGAGATACAAGACTAAGCTTAACTTTTTGAATTTGTGAATAAATAGCGTCTTAAATAGGATCCCACCAATCGCAAGCGACCAAATCGCTGTTAAAATCACTATCGATTGCGTCCCCTGTAGGCTTATCAGCATCAAAGGTGTGTAAGTTCCTGCAATCAAGCAGTAAATTGCGCAGTGATCGGCGATCTTAAGTTTATGTTTCCAGCCTGAATGGCTAACGCTGTGGTATAAGGTCGAGCATAGAAAAAGCACTATGATGCTCGCACCATAAATGGCAACGCCTGTTAGTTGAGTTGGCGTTAGATGATCTTGCCCTTTGAGTAACATCAGTACCAATGCCACTATGCCTGCGATGACGCCTAAGCCATGGGATACGCTATTAGCGATCTCTTCTTTAATACTATACTGCCCAGACTTAGCAGGGTTTTTAGCTGGGTTTTGTTGTTCAATAACACTTTGACTCGACATGGTAGATACACGCTCGCAAACGATAATGACTGAGTCTATCAGTTAGAAAAATAAATCACCATATTTAAGCGTACACATGTAAGCTTAAATTTGTGGCTGGCTTCGATTGTTTTCACCTTTTATCTTTTTAACGCCGTCTTGAATTCCCGTCAGCGCATCGATGATGCTATCCACTTCAATACGTGAAAGTTAACAAGCCATTATCCTTCAATTTAGCGCGATTGTGATCTCAATTCCCAGCCTTATTTGTCTCAACTGACAAGTGTCTTATCATGCATTGGCGTAAGCACTGCGCATGTAACGTGTTGCATTCGTGTTGAACTTTACCCTGTTTACCTCCTCTAATCTGCGTTGAGCACTCGCAAGTAAATGCAATCATTGGATAATTCTCTTTCAATATTCAGCAACTCGATATTGGATTGATATTGGATTTGAGTGCAATTGTTCCACGTTAAGCATCATCGAAATCAATTGAGACTACACAAAACCTAAGGATGGATTTTGCCTTTTCAACGTCAACCCAAAGCCGCGCCTTTATTGACAGTATCTCCTACAGCAATAGCGATTGGAGATGATACTGATAGTGCTTTGCTTTTTTCGGTCACATCGCCAGAAGGCGAGACTTTTATTGCATTTGATCATCACCTCGGTGATCTGGATACTGCCCAAACGCCTGTTTTTACCACTACTGCCGTGCCGTCAGCGTTCAATCGCGGTGCAGGCCTTTTAGTCACTGAGCATGACACCCAAGCTATATATCAAGAGCAGGCCCGAGATTTGGTACTGCAAGAAATCCATACTGAACATCAAGATCAACATCAAGATAAATTGGTTGCTGAGTCTGAATCAAAACTTGAACTGTCTAGGACAATACAAACCCGTGCTCAAGGATTGGGGTTACGTACTCGTCAGCCGTATTTCAAAGGATTAAGTCTGCTTTTTTTTGTGCTCTTAGTGCATGCGTGTTTATTTTTACTTATCTGCATTTTGTGGCGCCCACAGTTAAATCCCTTTGGATTAACAGAAACAGAAAGCCGGGGCCCTAAAGTGACGGCGCTTAAAGCTTACTTTATTTATGCTCCCGCGGTAGAGAAGGCTGAAAGCGCTGCGCTAGAAACAGAGAGCAAGGCCGTGGATAAGACTGAGATGACAAGTTCTGTTACGCCTACAACTGTTCCCACGCCTGCAACTCAAGTTAAGCCTCTGTCGATACTTGAAAAGGTCATGCCTGAAACAATAGCACCTGAGAAGGCCGTCTCTGAAAAAGTAGAGCAGGGAAAAGTGAAGCCAGATACGGTTAAACCGGACATCACTCAATCGAGCCAATCTCAATCAAGTGCCCCAAGTGAAGTACAGCCCGCGGAAGTGACGGCAAAAAAACCAACTAATACGCTTGATACCACAGAAATAAAGCCGCAGCTTGGCGCTAAGAGTACGCCCGCAGCAGAAGGTGAGAGCACAATAGCGACAAGCTCAAGCATGAGTTTATTCACCCAGCAATATTTTGAACGTCAGCGCGAGCAAGGGCTCGATGATCTCGTCATTGAACAGGCCGATAAATTCACCCGGAAATCGAATATGAGTGAAATGAGCCCAGAGATGGAAGTGTTATTTGTCCCTAACGCCGATGATTTCGGTGGCACAACGAGCCTAGATTTACCCTTAGATCCAAATCGTATTGTGCGTAAAGGGGATACTTGTTATCGCGTGGTACAAGTCGGCACTCAAGTTAATCCTTACGCCGAAAATTTAGGCTTCCCATTTGACTGCAGTGGCAAAAAAATCAATCAAGCTATTGATGATGCCATTCAATCTCGATTAAATAAAATGATGCTCAAACCCCATAAATAGTGACTTTCTCTTATGATCTATTTTCATGCTAATTATAACTTTTTTTAGTTTTATTTGATTTAATCAATTAAAAACAATAAATTATGAATCTTTATTTTGGATTGATAGTTAAGTTTTTTAATTACTTTTTTCCTTGTTTGTTGCTGCCGCTTCTGTCTATACTGCGCACTCATCTTGTCGGAGTGCCTCTTGGCTGAGACCGTTTATTCGGGATCCGTTGAACCTGATCAGGTTAAAACCTGCGAAGGAAACAAGCGTAATAACACATATTAAATCGCCAAAATAGACGGCTTGAACACCTGTTAACTCAGCAGTGTTTTAAGCCTTAATGTTTAGATTTAATTGTTATTGAGCAGGGTAACTCAATTTTTGAAGCCAGTGTTGGCCACAAAAATTGATTGCCATGCCCAGCTATCAACAACTCAATTCTCCAGACAAGCAACTCCATTTTTTAACGTGAGATTGCTTATGTCCAGTTCAAACCAAAACCCAGCTGTAGCTGCCAATGCGATAGAAATTACAGCGCCAGAATCGACAATCCCTAATAAATCGTCTGAGTATAGTCAATCAACAGTGCCTAAGGCGCCGAGTCGCCGCGAAACCCGCGCGCAGGCTCAAGCCTTTATCGATACGTTAGCGCCGCTGCAACATCCTAATTCACAAAAGATTTATCTCGAAGGTTCCAGTGCCGATATTCGCGTTGGCATGCGGCACATTCTGCAGACTGACACCCTTGTCGGCGGTACAGATGATGCGCCAATCATGGAAAAAAATCCGCCAATCCGAGTGTACGATTGCGCCGGACCTTATTCCGATCCTGAGGCCGACATCAATGTGCGTCTAGGCCTTGGTAAATTAAGACAAAACTGGATCCTAGCCCGCAACGATACAGAGCAATTACCCTGCGCGACCTCAGACTTTACCCAACAAAGACTCGCCGATGATGGTTTAGACCATCTGCGTTTTGAGGCGGGCTCGAGTGCAATTGTTCGCCCACGCAGAGCGCTGCAGGGTAAACGAGTCAGCCAATTACACTATGCCCGTCAAGGGATTATCACGCCCGAAATGGAATATGTGGCGATCCGCGAGAACATGGCACTTGCCGAAGTACAGGATGAAATCCTCAATCGTAAAGCCAAGGGCGAAGCTTTTGGTGCCTTAGTCGGCGAACCGATTACCGCCGAATTTGTCCGCGCTGAAGTCGCCCGTGGCCGCGCGATTATTCCGCTGAATATTAACCATCCCGAAGCCGAACCTATGATCATAGGGCGTAACTTTTTGGTGAAAGTGAATGCCAATATTGGTAATTCTGCGGTGACGTCATCCATCGAGGAAGAAGTGGAAAAGCTCGTCTGGTCAACCCGTTGGGGTGCAGATACTGTCATGGATTTATCCACGGGGCGTTATATCCACGAGACCCGCGAGTGGATCATCCGCAACTCGCCAGTGCCCATCGGCACAGTGCCGATTTATCAAGCGCTGGAGAAAGTGAACGGTGTGGCAGAGGATTTAACCTGGGAAGTGTTCCGCGATACCTTGATTGAACAAGCTGAGCAAGGTGTTGATTACTTTACTATTCATGCTGGTGTGCTGCTGCGTTATGTGCCGATGACGGCTAAACGCGTCACTGGGATCGTTTCCCGCGGCGGTTCAATCATGGCCAAATGGTGCCTGAGTCATCACAAGGAAAACTTCCTCTACAGCCATTTTCGTGAGATCTGTGAGCTTTGCGTCGCCTACGATGTATCCCTGTCTTTAGGTGATGGTATGCGTCCAGGCTCAATTGCCGACGCTAATGATGCCGCCCAGTTTGCAGAGCTTGAAACCTTAGGTGAGCTAGTCAAAATCGCGTGGGAATACGACGTACAAACCATTATCGAAGGGCCGGGACATATCCCGATGCAGCTCATTAAAGAAAACATGGACAAGCAGTTAGCTCACTGCGATGAAGCGCCGTTTTACACGCTTGGCCCGCAAATCACCGATATCGCACCTGGGTATGATCATTTCACCTCCGGCATAGGCGCGGCCATGATTGCTTGGTACGGCTGCGCTATGTTGTGTTATGTCACACCAAAAGAACACTTAGGATTACCGAATAAACAAGATGTTAAGCAAGGTTTGATTGCTTATAAGATTGCCGCCCACGCCGCCGATGTGGCGAAAGGTCATCCGAGTGCGCAAATTCGTGATAATGCGCTGGCAAAGGCGCGGTTTGAATTCCGCTGGGAAGATCAATATAACTTAGGACTCGATCCTGAAACCGCACGTGCTTATCACGATGAATCTTTACCGCAGGAATCCGCTAAAGTCGCGCATTTTTGCTCTATGTGCGGCCCTAAATTTTGTTCGATGAAAATCACCCAAGATGTGCGCGCCTATGCCGCTGGCTTAGAGGCGGCACAAGCGAAGGCGGATCAAGTTGAAGCTGCTGACCAAGCCATACAAGTCACAGTCAAGACGCCGCAGGAGTTGGCAGCGGCAATGGCGCTAAAATCGGCAGAGTTTGCTGCTTCGGGCGCCGAGATCTATCACGTGAAAGACAAGCTTGTCGCCGAAGCTGAGGAAGCCTAATTATGTTGGGTATTCATGGGGATAATGTGCCCATGAATACCGAGCGTCCCGCGTTTGTCTGGACCATCGCTGGTTCAGACAGTGGCGGCGGTGCCGGTATTCAGGCGGACTTAGCGACAATTCAAGATTTGGGCTGTCACGGTTGTAGTGTGGTCACCACAGTGACGGCGCAAAGCTCAGTGGCGGTCACTTTAGTCGAGCCCGTATCAGCGGCGATGTTAATGGCTCAACTGACGACTTTACTTTCCGACTTGCCACCCAAAGCAATTAAAATCGGCTTACTGGCAGATCAAACTCAAGTGGCATTGCTGGCAGATTGGATCGCGAGTTTTAAAATCCACTATCCATCTGTGCCTGTGATTGTCGATCCTGTGATGGTCGCCAGTTGTGGCGATGCATTAGCAGTAGATAACTGTCAGGATATAAAAAGTGCGGCCAAATCAGCCTTAGATTTTAGGCCTTTCAAAGGTTTAATCGAACTTATCACACCCAATGTGCTTGAACTTGGGCGGTTAACTCACAGTGATGTTTCAACGAAAGCGCAATTCGCTGCCGCGGCACTGGCTTTATCCCAGAGCCTTGATTGCAGTGTGCTCGCTAAAGGTGGCGATGTGAGCTTTGGTTGCACTGACATTCTTGCTGATACTCAAGCTCAAACTAACGCTCTTGATACCGCTTACAAGAGTAATGGCTGGGATCTTGAGCTTGCCGAGGATTATCTAGTTTGTCGTCAAGTGCGAGCGAACTCTGAGCTGCATCAAAATGGACGCTTCTGGTTAGCCAGCCAGCGGGTTATTACCCGTCATAATCATGGTAGCGGCTGCACTTTGTCATCGGCCATTGCCGCCGTGTTAGCGCAAGGTTTTGTATTACAAGATGCGGTGGTTGTTGCCAAAGCCTATGTGAGTCAAGGCTTAAGCGCGGCGATTGGTTTAGGGCAAGGTCCAGGGCCGTTGGCCCGTACGGGTTGGCCTAATAACTTGTCCTGCTATGCCAAGATAAATTTGTGTGATGGCAATTTTATTAGTCATCAAATCAGCCAACATCTTGATGTTATAAGTGATTTCGTTGCAACAGATCAGGTAAGAATAGCCTCGGCGCCACCTCAAAATATTTTATCCCAAGGTTTTAAAGTGCTCAATGCCGATCTCGGTGTGTATCCCGTGGTGAGTGACTTAACCATGCTGGAAAGTTTGTTAGCGGCCGGCGTTAAAACCCTGCAGTTAAGGATAAAAACCGACATCAGCGAATTAACTTCTGCAGGGTTAGGCGAATCTGTGCAAAGTAGATGTGAGTCAGGCAAATCTAAATCAGGCGAACCTAAGTTAATTGGCTCCGAATTAGAAGCAAAAATTCAAACAGCCATTGCCTTAGGTAAGCATTTTAATGCGCAGCTTTTTATCAATGATCACTGGCAGTTAGCAATAAAAAACCATGCCTTTGGGGTACATTTAGGCCAAGAAGATCTCGCTGTAGCTGACTTAGCCGCCATTAAAACGGCGGGACTTGCGCTTGGCATATCGAGTCACAGTTATTTCGAGCTGTTATTGGCCCATCAATGTTCGCCATCCTACATAGCGCTTGGGCATATATTCCCAACCACGACGAAGCAAATGCCTTCGGCGCCCCAAGGGCTGGCAAAACTTAAACGCTATGTCGCACTGCTCCAAGACCATTATCCCTTGGTCGCTATTGGCGGCATCGACTTAGATAATTTAGCAAAGGTGAAAACCACGGGGGTGGCCAATATTGCTGTGGTGCGGGCAATAACCGAGGCTCAGGATCCAGTCGCGGCGTTTGCAGTGCTTAGCCAAGCTTGGGAGCCATATTTGGGTGCTAAGTGCATGCCAAATATGAGCACAAATAAACCGCTTTATCATGGCGAGACGGTCAGTGGCAAAACACTTAGCGATGCCGATTTTATGCGTTATTCCCGGCAAGTCTTACTGCCAGAAGTGGGTGAGGCAGGGCAATTACAACTGGCCGATGCCAACGTTGTTATTATCGGTCTTGGCGGCTTAGGCCAATTGGCGGCGCAGTATCTGGCTCGCGCAGGTATTGGTTGCTTGACCTTAATCGACATGGATAAGGTTGAAATATTAAATCTGCCAAGACAATTATTATTCAGCGATGCCGATATTGGGCTTAATAAGGCGCGAGTTGCCAAGCAAAAGCTCAATGACTTAGCGCCGCAGTGCACTGTGACTGCCGATGAAACAGCATTTAATACAGAAACTGCGGCTCATCACTTCGCTGATATTCTAGAGGCGAAACAACAGGGTAAAAAAGTGCTAGTGCTTGACTGCACAGATAACTTTGCGACTCGCCAAGCCATAAATCGCAGCTGTATCGAAGCGGCTTTACCCCTAGTCAGCGCATCAATCGCAGCATTTAGCGGCCAATTGTTCGCGGTCGACCAAATGCAGTTCCCCTCTGGTGGTTGTTATCACTGTATTTTCCCCGCGCAGACGAGAGTGTCGCAGAGCTGCAGTACCCAAGGCGTACTCGGGCCGAGCGTAGGCGTCATGGCGTCAATGCAATCTTTGGTGGCCATGCAACTCTTGTTGAATGTGGATAGTTGTGATGAACCTAAAAGTGCCTTGTTGGGACGTTTTTGGCGCTTCGACGCTAAATCACTTTCATGGACAGCGGCGATATTAACGCGGGATCCCCAGTGTGACGAATGTGGTCCCAAAGGGGTTTATCTATCATCAAATAAAGATAATCTTGAGGTTTGATATGATTTTAGTTCACATAAATAATGTCCCGCAGCCCTTAACGGAACCGACTTCACTCGCGGCGGTGATCCTCGCGCAAGATATAGCCCTCGATTCGGTCGCTATCGTGTTGAATTCAGAGGTGGTTCCGCGTAATAGCTGGCAATCGATTCTCTGCCAACATGAAGATAAATTAGAACTTTTTTCAGCTGTAGCGGGAGGCTAGTATGTTAACGATTGCCGATGTGGAGTTTGAATCACGGTTATTTACCGGAACGGGAAAATTCAGCAATAACCAAGTGATGCTTGAGGCGATATCGGCTTCAAAATCGCAGTTAGTGACAGTTGCGATGAAAAGAATTGATTTTAAAATGGGGCTTGATGATTTACTCACGCCGTTACGTCAAGCGGGTGTCCGGCTATTGCCTAACACTTCGGGGGCGAGAAACGCCAAGGAAGCGGTGTTTGCGGCTGAGCTTGCCCGTGAAATGCTGGGAACTCATTGGATTAAGCTCGAAATCCACCCGGATCCTAAGTACCTAATGCCCGATGCGATTGAAACCTTAGAGGCGGCTAGAATCCTCTGTGAGAAAGGCTTTATCGTGATGCCCTACGTGCATGCCGATCCTGTGCTCTGTCGCCGCTTGGAAGAGGTAGGCTGCGCTGCGGTGATGCCACTGGCGAGTCCGATTGGCAGTAATCAAGGTTTAGTCACTGAAAGCTTTTTAAAAATCATCATAGAGCAAGCGCGGGTGCCAGTGGTGATCGATGCCGGCATTGGCGCACCTTCGCAGGCTGCGCGAGCAATGGAGCTGGGCGCCGATGCGGTGCTCGTTAACACCGCCATCGCCAGCAGCGCGTCGCCGATAGTGATGGCCGAGTGTTTTAGGGAGGCGGTGCAATGCGGTAGACGGGCCTTTGAAGCAGGGCTTGGCCGAGTACAAACGGGCGCGGTACATACCAGTCCTCTGACGGGATTTTTAAACCAATGAGTTTTGTAGCGGAATTTGCCAAGATCCCACGGGATAAACTGTTACTCGATTTGTATTCTTGCACTGCCCAGGATGTTGAGCGGGCGTTAGTGAGTCCAGCAGGGGATTTACGTAGCTTACTGGCCTTGTTATCACCTGCGGCTGAACCTTATATAGAAACCATGGCACAACGTTCAGCGGCGCTTACGCGGCAGCGATTTGGCGCGAATCTGGGTATGTATTTACCGCTATACGTCTCGAATCTGTGCGCTAATGATTGTGATTACTGTGGCTTTAGCATGAGTAACAAACTCAAACGCAAGACCTTGAATGAGCTGGAGTTGATGGCCGAAATGGCCATTATCAAAGATAGGGGCTTCGATTCTGTTTTACTGGTGTCGGGTGAGCATGAAACTAAGGTCGGTATCGATTATTTCAAGCAAATGTTGCCGCTGGTGAAGCAGCAATTTAGCCATGTGGCGATGGAGGTTCAACCCATGAGTGAGGACCATTATCGCCAGTTAGTCGCGCTAGGTTTAGATGCTGTGATGATTTATCAAGAGACCTATCAGCCAGAGACTTATGCTAGTCACCATTCCCGAGGTAAAAAAATGGATTTTGCTTATCGCTTAGCAACACCAGACAGAGTTGCAGCGGCGGGCGTTGATAAAATTGGTCTTGGGGTTTTATTAGGGCTGGATGATTGGCGTTTAGATGCGTTAATGATGGGATATCATCTCGACTATTTAGAGCGACGCTATTGGCGCACCCGCTTTAGTATTTCGCTACCAAGGTTACGACCTTGTACTGGCGGGATCACCCCAAAAGTCATGCTATCGGATCTAGGTTTAGTGCAAATGATTTGTGCATTTAGACTTTTTAATCAACAGCTTGACATCAGCATGTCGACAAGGGAAAGCCCTGAGCTGAGGGATAATATTTTGCCACTTGGGATCACTCAAATCAGTGCGGGCAGTTCGACACAACCGGGCGGCTATCAAGCGCCTGACAGTCAACTCGATCAATTTGAGATAAGCGATGATCGCAGTGTCGAGCAAGTTATCCAACAGATGCAACGGCAGGGTTTTAATCCCGTATTTAAGGATTGGGAAGCTAATTGGATCACAGGATAGATCTGGCCGTAAATAAATGCTGAGAATGTGGATAAAATCTGTACTTTTGCACGTTACTGGTCAATAATTGACCCATTAATCACAGCGTGCAGGAATACCGTTATGCAAATCCAATCTGCTTATTCATCCGGTCTGCAAGGCTTGCAAAGTGCTCAATCTGGGCTTACTCAAGCAACAATAGATGTGGCTAAACCTACACAGACGCAAAGTGCGACTCCGGCAGAGCCTGCCAGAGATGTTGCCCAGCCCGATAAAACCTCGGCACTATTGGCGGCAAATGAGTCATTAAGACAAGGTGAAGCCTCTACAGAGGTGATTGAAACTGATTCAGAAACGATAGGTTCGATCATTAACATTAAGGTGTAAACATCATGTCAGTAGTGGCGCTATCACCTCAGGTTGGAGCGCCATCCTCTTCATTTTCGGCACATGATAAGACGCTAAGCACTGATTTAAGCCAAAGTCACAGTCAAAGCAAGACTCAAAGCAAGACTCACGCTAATAGCACTTATCAAGGAGTCAGCACTCAAGCAGGCTCCGCAAAACTTGAAGCGAGTGGTGCCTATGAACCACATTTTACTGGAACCTCAACCGCTCCGGTTCAAGCCGCGCCTATTGTTTCATTAGCACCTCACGTTTCCCAATCTCTGCACTCATCACCCAATGTGTCTTTTAATGCGAGTTCTTTGGCAGCTAGTTCATTGCAATCGAGCGCTCAAACATTTTCTGCAACGCCTGCAGCTATATCATCAACGCCTTTATTCAACGGGACAAATACCGCGACACCCATAAGTTCAAATGTCGCTGGCATTGATGCTGTAAAAGCGCCGCTTGCAATTGCTGATGCTACGCCTGTACTACCAACGTTTAATGGCGCAAGCCAAGCACTAAAGGCCAGTCCTTTTGCTGAATCAAGGCCGCAGGTTACACTTCCTAAAACCAATGCTCCTCGAGTCAATGGGTTAAAAGATCGGGCGAGTTTACATGCCGATGCCAGTTTTAGCTTATTAACGGGGCCAAGATCCATTTCTGGTGTGCGTGGGGGACAAATTGCCGCCCCTGTGTCGACTTCGGCATTTTCATCAATCACGAGTACTATAGGAACTAGCCTTGGCGCAAACGCCTTATCTACAACAAGTCCGAGTCTTAGTGTCACGAGCAGTATTCCCGCCGATATTTTTACGCCTCCGAGTTCATCAATTGGCACGAGTAGCACAGAGCTTCCTGCTTTCAATCCATCGACTAAAGGCAGTGTTTCTCCAGTAACGCCTGATTTAGCCGCAGTGTTTGGGCCACAAACTGTCTTTACTGGAGCTGCGTTAGTTGACTCCTCCACCTCTAACCCAGCAGGTAATAGCTCTGTAAATAACAGTTCTGGAAATTCTGGAAGTATAAGTGGTAATAGTTCAGCAGCGAGTGAAGGGACTGTTGAGCAGTCAAACTCTGCACAAGCAGCAGATCAATCCGCTCGCAATGAAGTTGCTCAACCGACAGTGTTGGAACAATTTACCCAGGTTTTCGGTGACGCTAAGGCTCAAGTTCGTCAGGTAGAAGATCCTGCTATAGCGTCTAACCCCGATGATCGTCAGCAAGCCTTAGCCGATGTTTTTGCTAAAAATGATATTCAGCTTGAAAAGCAAGCACAGGAAGAAGCGTCGCAGAAACAGCAAGCTGCAGCGGAACAAGCAAAGCAGCAACAATCACAAGCGCAATCACAGGCACAGCAGGCTCAGGAGCAAGCAAAACAAGCCCAAGAAAAAGCGCAGGCGCAACAGCAACAACAAGTTGATTCACTTAAGGCCAGAGATTCTGAGGTTAAAGCCCATGAACATGCGCATGCTACAGTCGGCGGGCAATATGCTCAGAGTCCGAGTTTTAAGTATGAGAAGGGCGCCGATGGGCAACGTTATGCTACCGATGGTGAAGTGCAGATCGATGTTTCTGCTGTCGGAGGCGATCCACTCGCAACAATAAACAAAATGAAGCAAGTGTACGCGGCGGCAATGGCTCCGGTTGATCCTTCATCTGCGGATATCCGCGTTGCCGCTGAAGCTTTGCAAAAAATGAATGAAGCAAAGGTGAAGCTTGCTGAAGAGCGGCAACAACAGATTGTAGACTTACAAACAACCCAAATCTTAGTGGGCGCCGATGCGCAGATTAAAGAGCTACCGCCGTTGCAAGAACACACACCCGTAGTAACGGGGAAAGTTGACGAGTCAGGGAATATCGCTCAGCCCCAAAATGCCGTCTCAACACCAGTATCAGATGCAGTCGATAAGCTTATTCAAAGGGTTGAAGCGCAGAGGGCCAAAACCGCAGCGACGACAGATACTAGCTCTAATCCTAGTTCGGAAACTCCATCTAATACCTCTAGTACCAGCGGCTCAGTTAATACCCCAACGACAGTGGAAACCATTGAGCCACCGACTGCAACCTTAGCATTTGGAAAAGCATCAACTGCTGCTGATTTAGCGACCCGTTTTATTCCAAGACCCGATAGTACCGCAAGTCGTTATTATGCCGCTGTTGCACAAGCCAGCATTGGACCTTCAGTCCGTGCTGACGTAACGCAGCAAGTCAATATTCAGCCTTCTAATCTAGCCCCTGTAAACGAGCTGCCTAATAATGCGCAATCCGCTACTGTTCTTCCAACTCTGGCAGCAAAAGATACCAACGAGGTAAACGAGTCGCCCTCAAGCATCAGTGCGAGTGAGAATCGCAGTGCGTCACTGCAGAGTGAGTCAAGTGTTGAAGATAATACATCGCAAGAAGCTGGATTGATTCAGCCGCAATACTTGGGTCAGCAACCAGCACGCTATGTTGATTTTAGTGTGTAAGATTAGGCTTTAACTATGTCCATTCAGCTGTTCATTCTCTTTTTTCAAGCAACCTCTCTGCATTTATTCTTCCGCACTAAGCCAGCACTAGGCTCTTAGCGTCTTGCTCACTCGAATTGATAACTCGTTTGGTTATCTTGCGATTAATTGCTATTCGTCGGTTCAATTCCATGCTGTTTTAAAATCAAAGAGGCAAGCAGTTTGGATGCTGGTCCTTGTTGATCCCTATTAGGGATCACTAGGCTCAACATGATGCGGCGTTTTTGACTGCCATCAAGATGTAAACGCACTAAATTGCCAGATGCTAATTCCTCTTGGACTAAAAAAGACGGGATCCAACAAAAACCAATACCTTGGTTCAGAATGACTTTTGCCTCGTGGAAGTTAGAAACGGTCCAGCGCTGCTCAGCTTTGAGCCAGCCTATGTCGATATTGGATTGCACGCCGGTATCTTTGATCACTAACTGTAAATACTGTGCCAGTAGCTTATCGTCTTCAATCGAACCTAAGTCAGCGAGTGGGTGACTTGGATGACAAACGAGGTAGAGTTCTTGTTCACATAAAGGCTCGGATAAATACCCTTTAGGCGGTACCCCTGCACAGATAGCAATATCGACTTTACTCTGCAGAATGAGCTCTTGGGTGCCGGTGATCACAGAGTCCAGCATGATGATGCGAGTGCCACGGCTGTGGGGCAGAAACGCATTGAGGGCACACACTAAACTTTCCATCGGATAGATAATTTCACGGGCAATCGTGAGTGTCGGCTCCCATCCTTGTTCGAGGTTACTCGCGAGCTGTTCTAACTCGTTGACGGCTTGGGTGACATGCCGTGAGCGGCGCAGCAGTACTTCGCCTTGCTGGGTGAGATAGGCTTTACGGCCTTTGACTTCGAGTAGTTCAATACCTAATTGATGCTGTAATTTGGCAACCGCATGGTTGAGTGACGATTGACTCTTGTTGAGTTTTTCGGCCGCTTGGGCATAGCCGCCAAAATCGACGACCGCTTGCAAAATACGCCATTGTTCTAAGGTAGATTTAGCTCGAGTCATTATAATCTCAAAAAAACGATAGATTGAGGCTTATAGTGGCCACTTCTTACGACTTTTTCAATTAAATATCATAGAGTCAGTCATTCTCACGACATACTGCTAGCTATGTCGCGCTAAGTTATTGAGGTGTTCGAGAGGCGAATCATGACGATTTGCTGTGTCTGTGCCCGAGCGAGTCACAAACACAGCTTATGCATTCACTCTTAAAACGCACAAGAACCTGTGGCGTCGAAAGCTTGATTGTCAGAATTACCAGTATGCTCCGAAGCGGCGCTATTGGAGATCCTTTGGATCAGTGAAGCGCTATCAACGGGCGCACCAATGATGGCATTCAATTGTTCACTTACGTTTAAAGCGTCTTCATTGACGACTAACAAATTGAATAATTGAAGTTTGTCTTGGCAGCCTAATGTTGCTTGATCAATCAACTGGGCTAACGATGCTTGCCAGAGCGATTGGTAGTAGAGCGGCCCTTCGTTGGCGATAGCATTGAAGCTGTAGGGATAATCCTTGGTTTGCGGCCAATTTTGGCCGAAGCTAGCACTAAACTCTGCACCGAGATCCGGATAGACTTGTGAATTTACATCTTGATAAAAGTTGACTGCAACCTTAGCGCGAAAGACTTTGAGCTGTTTCGAATAAGCTTTAGCCAGTGTTTCACGCTCTTGTAAATAGCTTTGCTCAAATTGCGGAAAGAGTTGATGGCGCAGCACTTCAGCTAACCAGAGACTCGCCACAAAATGGCTATCCTGACTCTGCCCCATGGCATTGTTGAGGTAGAAATGGCTCGCTTTAGCAAGGGAAGTCACTGCTTCTGCGATGGATTCGGTTAACTGTTCAATGTCTTTGTAGTTACTCAGTTGCGGCTTAAGATCCAACGCCTGTTGTCCAAATTGCTGGCCGAGTACACTTTGGCGCAATGTCTGCTGTTGACTACTTTGCTGTGGATTTTGGTTGTACGCCACATAGATTTCACCCAACAATCTTTGCTGGTGGTAGACCCTGACAATATGCGGCCGATTATGATCGGTTGGTGTTCTCTCGGCGTTGGCGGTTGCTATGGTCTCAAACTGCAAACCAAACACTTGCAGATAAGTAAAGCTGCGACTCAAGACGTCTGAGGTCTGCCATCTGGGGCCCTTGGCTGATGCTTGTTGTGACAGTGTACGTCCAATATCCCAGGGAGCCACTTGCAAATCTTGTGTTTGGCTATCAAGAAATGCTTTGACCAACTCAGGGGATGATAACTGCTGCGAACTAAGCGCTAATGCGCTGTAATCGGTAAAGCCTGCCGCAGTGGCGGCTTGATGGCGTTGCTCTGCAATTCGCTGTAATGCCGTTTGATTGGTTTCACTCGCTCTGGCTTGGTAAGCCTGCCATACATTTTGGCGACATACGGCGTTTTCCTGTGTCAGTAAGTAGCTGACGATAGTGCCCGAAAAATCGCTCAGCTTTGAACTACTGCGCTTCGGCTCGTTACTTTTATCCTCTTCTTTATGCAGATGATGTTGCTGCTGAGTCGCTTCGGGTTGGCATTGGCTGTCATTGAAGGCAAGACTAAATTGTTGGCTGCCTAACCCTTGGCCTATGCTGGCCTGCGCCGTATGCAGTTTCGCTTTTTCCTCGGCGCTCCAATGCTGTTGTAGCAAGTGTTTAAGTTGTTGGCTTAACAGTATTTGTTCAGCATTACCTTGGGCTAAGGCGTAAGCCAGTTGGCTAAATTCTGCTTGGTTGAGAAGTTGCGACAGGGTATCGGCGAGGCGTAACTGGCATTGCAGTAAGCCTTCGCGTTCTTCACTCGGTAAGTTAAACCCACGGTAATAGTTGAGCCTGTCGTTGATATTATTAGGCCCAATCGTCTGTTGCTCAAAAATAAGCGCGCGCTGGGCCAAGGTTAATTGCGCTGTCGTTAAGCGCGCGTTGGCGAAGGCTGACGCGAGCTCAATGTTTGGCAAACGCAGACATTGCTCAACCAAGAGGGGAACAGGACTTGGCGCCGCATAGGCGGCATTCGTAGCATAAAGGCTTAAGCCAAGCAGGCTAACCAGTAAAGTGGGTTTTAACATGGGTTATGTGTTCTGCATCTGTGATGGAATGAGTTAACTTTGACTTAGTATCTAATTGAGCTAGCTTCAAGTCATTGTTATGCATGAAACCCTGTTCCGTTATCGATGTCAACGGTAAGGGTGAGAGTCGCAAATGTATTGCTATTCAGGAAGGAGTAGCAATGAGCGGCTGAACACTTGTATATTCCAGATAAACGAGAGGAATGGTGATCTTTCGGCTTTTGATATCAGCCATTACTAGCTCAAACCCTGAGGACGCAATGACTGATATCCGCTTACTTCAGACTGAAAAGGTCAGGTTAAATCTTGATTAGGTTGATTTTTCACTGCGATAATCGTGGCACGTTTGGGCGCAGGATAACCTTCAACTGTTTTGGTGATGTCGTTAGGATCTAAGTATTCAACCAGTGACTCGTTAGGCATCCAGTCGGTACGGCGTTGCTCGGCAAGGGCTGTGACATCGGTATCGACACAACGGATATCAGTGAAATCACACTTCTTTAACCAGAGCATGAGCGCGGCAACGGACGGAATGAACCATACATTATTCATTTTGCCATATCTATCTTGAGGCATGAGTACGGCGTTTTCATCACCATCTATCACCAAGGTTTCTAGCACGAGCTCACCACCGGTGCGCAATTGATCACGCAGCTGTAACAAGTGATCGATAGGCGAACGTCTGTGATATAAAACGCCCATGGAGAAAACCGTGTCAAATGCATCGAGCGGTGGCAGTTCTTCAATGCCAAGAGGCAAAAGGTGCACAGGGTGATGTGTGCCCACTAACCGTTTTACGGCTTCAAACTGACATAAAAACAACGGTGAAGGGTCGATACCGACTACACGTTTGGCACCTGAGCCCAACATGCGCCACATGTGATAACCACTGCCGCAACCGACATCGAGCACAGTGCGGTTTTTCAGTGGTGAAATATGCTGCTTCACGCGATCCCATTTCCAGTCACTGCGCCATTCGGTATCGATATGAATGCCATGAATGTGGAAGGGACCTTTACGCCATGGCATAAACAGGCGCAGTAGGTTCTCTAGCTTCTCTTTTTCGCCAGAGCTAAGTTGCTCGCCGCTACCGACGGTCACGCTATCGACAAAATCCACTTGGTCGGGTGCAGGATAGTGCAGCTTGTTGAGCACTTTTTCCCACTTTGGCAAGTTGCCGTGTTTATGATCCCGTTGCCACTTGCCTAAAATGCTCGGCAGGGTTTCGAGCCAGTGTTGTAGATTTGAATCGGCGATTTGTTGGTAAAACGAGCTAAAGCTGATCACTTGATGGCCACCATAGAAGCAAAGTTAAAGCATTGGAACCAGAGACTAAAGTGACTGAAGCCTTGGCTGGTTAGGCGTTGTTGATGCGTGGTTAAGGTGTCAGGCTTCATGACATTTTCCAGCGCACTGCGTTTTTGGCTGATCTCTAGTTCGCTGTAGCCATTGGCGCGTTTAAAGTCTAAATGTTGCTCTTCCAATAGGGTTTGGATCGGGGCATCTTCAAAGCGAATTTTTTCCGACAGCACTAAAATCCCACTGGGGTTTAGGCCCTGATAAATTTTGGCTATCAGGGTTTCTCTGTCTTCTGGCGGTAAAAACTGCAAGGTAAAATTGAGTACCACCAGTGAGGCATTTTGAATATCGATATCGCGAATATCACCGCAAACCAGATCGACGTCTGTATCACTGACATAGGCATTCAGGTTCTCTTGGCAGCGGGCAACCATAGATTCGCTGTTATCAACGGCGATAATGCGGCATTGACGGCCTTGGATTTGGCGACGAATACTTAAGGTCGCGGCGCCGAGTGAGCAACCCAAATCGTAAATTTGAGTATTTGGCATGACGAAACGATCTGCAAAATCGCCTATGGTATTGATAATTTGCGTATATCCGGGCACGGAGCGGCGGATCATGTCACTGAACACGCCTGCTACACGGTTATCAAACTGGAAATCGCTAATATGCTCGCTCGCTTGAGCGTAGATAGTGTCTTGAGAAACGTTCATCTGAGATTTTTCATGGGAATTCAACCCGGCATTTTAACGAATCCGATCGATTAGCAGCAAGTCTCATACTGGTAATTTGCGATAAATTTTTGTCTAATACGCCATAGATAACAAAATCGTTACATGTACATCAAGTACTAAGGGCTCAACTTGAAGTTTGTGATCCACTTAATCGTGATCTTGTGCGGCTGTTTTTTGAGCATAACAGGGCAGGCAAGTCCATTGCCCGACGAGCCATTAATTGTGGTGATGGGTGAAGATAGCTTTCCCTATCAATATGTCGACAACGACGGCGAGCCGACCGGACTACTGGTCGATTTATGGAAAGAGTGGGCGAAACAAAGCCATACCCAAGTAGTTTTTGTGGCGCGCCATTGGCACGAGTCCCTTGATCAACTGCGGCAAGGTAAGGCGCAAGTGCATATCGGCATGGGGAAAACCCCTGAGCGTGAGCAAGAGTTCGACTTTGCTGTGCCCATCGCCGATGTTGGGACTTTTTTGTATTTGCATAAATCCCTGCAGGGTAAAAAGTCCATTAAAGAACTGATCCCATTTCAAATTGGTGTGGTGGCGGCTTCATCCCACGAAGCGGAATTGCACCGTATCGAACCTCAACTCGTGTTTAAACGCTACGAAAGTCGTGAGAAATTACTCGCTGGGGTCGCCGCCGGCGAGATTATGGTGTTTGCGGGCTTAGAAGGTTATTTGAAAGATCCCGCTTCGTCCCAAGAGGTTGCCGCGAATTATCCCAATACGGCGCGTATCCAAATTAAGGCGATGCAATTTGTTCCTGCGGTCAAAAAGGGCAATCTCGATTTAGTTGATAGGATCAATAAAGGTTTCACCGCGCTCGATCCGCACTTTATCCAACAAACAGAGCGACGATGGCTTGGCTATCAACGTCAACAAGCTGGGATTGTTATTTCCATGCAACTGGGCGCCGAGCCTTTTGTGGACTTAGGGGTCGATGGTTTACCCCATGGCTTGTATGTGGACATGTGGCAATTGTGGTCCGAGAAAACCGGAATCGCCGTTGATTTTATTTCTGGCGATATGAACTCCAGTGTGGATGATGTTCGTCGTGGTCTTGCCGATGCGCACATTGGTTATCCAGAGAGTGATGATGTCAAAACGGGGCTTAATCGGGCTTGGCACTTATATACGGTTAAGAGCCGCTTGTTTCTCTTTCAGCAGCAGTTGACCGATTTAGACAGCTTAAAAGGTAAACGTATCGGGGTGGTGCCGACGGCGCCTTATCTGGTGGAGTTACGTAAAGCCTTACCCCAAATGGCACTGCGTTATTACGACAATATGGATGCCATGGTCGCGGGCGCAAGATCGGGCGAGATTGTTGGCTTTGTGGCTTCGGGTGCATGGACATCCCATTATTTACTGCTCAATAAAGGCTGGTCTGACTTTAGCCAGTATCCCAATCTCGAATTTAGCACCAACATTTATGTGCTGACTCGCAGTGATGATCCTGGTCTGACGCAGCGGATCGCCAATGGCTTTAACAATATTAGCAATCAAGAGTTTGCCGATATTGAAAATAAATGGATGCTCAATCCCAAAGATCATGTTTTTTCCCAAGCTGAGCGCCATGTCAGCCTAAGCACTGTAGAACAGGCCTATGTGGAAAGTGTAGGCGAGCTTAAAGTGGGCTATTTAAAGCAGTGGCCGCCGATGGAGTTTATGGATGAGCAGGGCGAGTTTGCGGGGATCAATAGCGATATCGTCAAATTACTCAAGGAACAGCTCAAACTTAAGCTGACGCCCGTTGCCTTTGATGATTGGCATTCGTTAATCGACGCACTGCAAAAGGGCGAGGTGAGTTTAGCCGGCAGTGTCGCCCAAACGGCAGAGCGCCAGCAGCGTTTAGCGTTTAGTGAGGCATATTGGCCATCGCCGTGGGCATTAGTGTCGCAATTGGAGCAAGTCTCGGTATTCAATATTGCCCAGCTCGCAGGACAAAGGGTAGCTGTGGTCGAGGGCTATCATTTGGTGGCCCAATTGATGAGTCTAGAACCTTCACTCAAGTTAGTGATAGTGCCAAACACGCAGGCGGGATTGGCGGCGGTGACGAATGGCAATGCGGATGTGTTTATCGATAAAGTAGTGACGTTGGCCTCCGAACTTAAAACCAGCCACTACCCGACACTGAAAATGTCGCTGCTGAGCGATCTTGCCGATCAGCATAGCCATATTGGTGTTTATCCTCAGTTTGCGCCGCTGGTGCCACTGATTAACAAAGCCTTGGCTTTGGTTGATGCTCAACATCAACAAAAAATATATACGCGCTGGGTATCATTTACAGTGGCGACAGAAAGCGCTAACTATCTGCAATGGCTGCGTTATATCGTATTTGGCGTAATAGTCTTATGCTCAGTGATGGTGGCGGTGTTGTTCGTGAATCGCCGCTTAAATCGTGAGATCACCCAGCGATTAGTTGCTGAAAAACGTTTGCAGCATGTGGCGAACCACGATGCTTTGACTCAGTTACCGAACCGCGCCTTACTCGATGACAGATTAGCGCAAGCTTTGCTGTCCCATCAGCGCGAGCAAGCACACTTTTCCTTGCTATTCATCGATTTGGATGGCTTTAAACAGATTAATGATCAACATGGTCATCCGATTGGCGATGAATTGCTGGTACAGGTTGCCCAAAAGTTAACCAAGGTTATCCGTGGATCAGATACCGTGGCGCGATTTGGCGGCGATGAATTTGTTATCCTGCTAAATCGTGTGCAAGATCTCGATGCTGCAACCCAAGTTGCTGATAATATTCTACAGGCACTGTCGAGCCCTTTGCTTATTCAAGGCGTCAGTGTCAGCATAGCGGTCAGTATGGGCGTGGTGATTTATCCCCGCGATGGTGATACCGCGATAGGCTTATTGAAAAAAGCCGATCAACTGATGTACCAAGCAAAAAGTTGCGGCGGGCGTTGTTATCGCTCAGCTTGATGTTTTTTTGAACGCTCATGCTCAGATAGTGCGTTCGCCTCTAGTCAAGGGCGTAAAACTGTTTGATACTTCACCGCCTAAGTGTGAAGTACTTTGGTAATCGGCATTATTTTACTATAATGCCGCTTTTATCTCGTTTTGATTATTTCCAAAGCACCGGTTTCCGGATAAAGGATAGAGTTAGATGCGCAGTCATTATTGTGGAGACGTCAATAAGTCTCACGTTGGACAAGAAGTTACCTTGGTAGGTTGGGTTAATCGTAGCCGTGATTTGGGTGGCGTTGTCTTTTTAGATTTAAGAGACAGAGAAGGTCTGATCCAAGTGGTCTATGATCCAGACTTACCTGAGGTGTTCAATGTCGCCAGCACGCTGCGCGCCGAATTTTGCGTTCAGGTTAAAGGCCTAGTTCGCGCCCGTCCTGACAGCCAAGTCAATGGTCAAATGAAGACCGGTGAAATTGAAGTCTTAGGCCAAGCCCTGACTATCATCAACGCTGCCGATCCGCTGCCATTGAGCATGGATAACTACCAGAACAACAGCGAAGAGCAACGTCTTAAGTATCGTTACTTAGATTTACGTCGTCCAGAAATGGCGCAGCGATTAATTTTCCGCGCTAAAGTGACCAGTTCTGTGCGTCGTTTCCTCGACTCAAACGGTTTCTTAGACATAGAAACACCGATCCTGACCAAGGCAACCCCAGAAGGTGCCCGCGATTATTTAGTACCAAGCCGTACTTATAAAGGTCAGTTCTTTGCCTTGCCACAATCGCCACAGCTGTTTAAACAGTTGCTGATGATGTCAGGCTTTGATCGTTACTATCAAATCGTAAAATGCTTCCGTGATGAAGATTTGCGTGCCGACCGCCAGCCAGAATTTACCCAAATCGATATCGAAACGTCTTTCATGAGCTCTGAGCAAGTGATGGCGAAAACCGAAGAGATGATGCGCGGTCTGTTTCTTGAAATGCTGAATGTGGATCTGGGCGAATTCCCTCGCATGACCTACAACGAAGCGATGCGTCGTTTCGGTTCAGATAAGCCCGATTTACGTAACCCATTAGAGCTGGTGGACATTGCCGATTTACTCAAAGAAGTGGAATTTGCGGTATTCTCTGGTCCTGCAAACGACGAAGAAGGCCGTGTTGCTGCACTGCGTATTCCAGGCGGCGCTGCACTGTCTCGTAAGCAAATAGATGATTATACGAAGTTTGTTGGCATCTATGGTGCTAAAGGCTTAGCGTGGATGAAGATTAATGACCTAAGCCTTGGCTTAGAAGGCATTCAATCACCTGTGCTGAAATTCTTAAACGAAAGCATAGTCAATGAAATCGTCAGCCGCACTGGCGCGCAAACTGGCGATATTATCCTGTTTGGTGCTGACCAAGCGACAGTGGTTGCCGAATCTATGGGCGCACTGCGTCTTAAAGCGGGCGAAGATTTCAACTTATTACAAGGCGAATGGCGTCCACTGTGGGTGGTTGACTTCCCAATGTTTGAGAAAATCAACGGCAATTTCCACGCTGTTCACCATCCGTTCACCGCACCGCGCGGCGTCACGGCGGCAGAACTTGAAGCTAACCCAGCTAATCGCGTTTCTGATGCTTACGATATGGTATTAAACGGCTGCGAATTAGGCGGTGGTTCAGTGCGTATCCACAACCAAGAAATGCAGTCTGCTGTATTCCGTATTTTGGGTATTACCGACGAAGAAGCTAAAGAGAAGTTCGGCTTCCTGTTAGAAGCGCTGCGTTACGGTACTCCGCCACATGCAGGTTTAGCGTTTGGTTTAGACCGCATCATCATGCTGATGACGGGCGCTAGCTCAATCCGCGATGTGATGGCGTTCCCGAAAACGACTACAGCCGCTTGTCCGCTGACTAACGCACCAGGATTTGCTAATCCACAGCAGTTAGCTGAACTTGGCATTGCCGTGGTTGAGAAAGCTGTTAAAGCGGAAGACTGATCTTTTGTAAGAGGGCTTTTGTAAATTGATCTTATGCAAATTGATCTTATTCAAGTCGACGTTGTGTAACTCGTTTTGTGAAAGGCGATTGGCGTTAGTCTATTAGCATTAGTCCTTATCAGTTATTTTTATTCGTACCGAAAACCGAGGCTCAAGCCTCGGTCTGTTTTAGTGAACCGTCATTTCTTTGCTTATCAATATCAGTTAGTTCAATTCTAAATAGCCGTTATTCAATCCATTACACCTCGGCTCTTGATAAGCTATGCGATGACACCTCAGTTAAGGAGACTTCCCATGGCAGGTCACAGTAAATGGGCCAACATTAAGCACCGTAAAGCAGCTCAAGATGCTAAACGCGGTAAACTCTTTACTAAATTCATTCGCGAATTAACCGTCGCAGCCCGTGAAGGCGGCTCAGATCCCGATTCCAATCCACGATTACGTGTCGCCATTGATAAAGCCCTCGGCGGCAATATGACCCGAGACACGGTTGAGCGCGCGATTAAACGCGGCGCCGGTGAATTAGAAGGTCAGCAACTCGAAACCATTCTCTATGAAGGTTATGGCCCAGGCGGCACCGCTGTGATGGTCGAAACCATGACGGACAATCGTAATCGGACTGTGAGCGGTGTGCGCAATGCGTTCAGTAAATCGGGCGGCAACTTAGGCACGGATGGGTCGGTTTCTTATCTGTTCACTAAGCGTGGGGTGTTATCCTATGCGCCGGGAACCGATGAAGATGCATTGATGGAAGCGGCGCTTGAAGCGGGTGCGGAAGATATCGTCAGCTATGATGATGGCGCGATTGACGTCTTCACCGATCCCGTTGATTTCTATATGGTGAAAGATGTGCTCGATAAAGCGAGTTTTGTGGCAGATAACGCTGAAATCGCGATGATAGCCTCGACGAAAGCTGAGCTTGATCTAGACACAGCCGAAAAATTTATGCGCCTTATCGATACCCTTGAAGATCATGACGATGTGCAAGAAGTGTATCATAATGCGGAAATCTCCGATGACGTGATGGCAAGCCTAGGTTAGATTGACTGTGAGCTGGATTTGGGCGTCAATGTAGGCCAATTTCAGCTCGCACACGCTAACTTAGGAACAGGGACTCAATTTCAGATCCCATATAAGGCATTAAATGGCAATTATTTTAGGTGTTGACCCAGGTTCACGGATCACAGGCTACGGCGTGATCCAATGTCAGGGGCGGCATCAGATTTACCTCGGCAGTGGCTGTATTCGCACTTCGTCTGAAGAGCTTCCTGGTAGGCTCAAGCAAATTTTTGATGGGATCACTGAAATTATTCGTCAGTATCAACCGGACGAATTTGCGATTGAACGGGTATTTATGGCAAAAAATGCCGATTCTGCGCTCAAGCTTGGCCAAGCACGCGGAGCGGCCATTGTCGCCGCCACTGTCGCCAATTTACCTGTGGCGGAATACAGTGCGACTCAAATTAAAAGTGCAGTCGTTGGCACAGGGCGAGCACAGAAAGCCCAAGTACAACACATGATCCAACAACTACTTAAACTACCCGCAGCCCCACAAGCTGACGCCGCAGATGCACTCGGTGTTGCTGTGTGTCATTATCACACCAGCCAGAGTTTAATTGCATTGAGTGGCCGGGCAACGGCAAGAACATACGGACGGTACAGATGATAGGTCGTTTACGGGGCGTGTTAGTTGAGAAACAAGCGCCAGAAATTTTGATCGATGTTAATGGTGTGGGCTACGAGTTACAGATGCCGCTCACCAGTTTTTATGAGCTGCCTGAAGTTAACCATGAAACTATGGTCTACACCCATTTTGTGGTGCGTGAAGATGCACAGTTACTTTATGGTTTTATCACTAAGCAGGAAAGGGCGTTATTTCGCTTACTGATCAAGACCAATGGTGTAGGTCCCAAGCTTGCACTGACCATTTTATCTGGTATGACTGCAGGTGACTTTGTCGGTTGTGTTGAGCGTGATGACATAGTGACCTTAGTGAAATTACCGGGTGTTGGCAAGAAAACCGCCGAGCGGTTACTGGTAGAAATGCGCGATAAGCTCAAGAGCTTGATGGAAGCCTCTGCAGGCTCAGAGCGTGAGTTTGTGCTGCAATCTAATTACTCTCCTGCGCCGACAGTCAATAGCGCAGAAGAAGATGCTATTTCAGCTTTAATTTCGCTGGGTTATAAACCGCCGCAGGCGAGCAAATCGGTTTCTGCAGCCTACAAAGAGGGCATGGATTCAGAAACACTGATCAAAGCTGCCCTTAAGTCGATGCTTTAATTGAATGATGATAATTAAGATGAAAGCTGCGAGAAGGAATAATAATGATTGAGGCAGATAGACTCATCCAGCCGCAGATCCAAGCTCAAGATGAATCCATCGACAGGGCAATGCGCCCTAAAATGCTCGATGAATACACGGGCCAAGATGACACTCGGGCGCAACTTAAGGTGTTTATTCAAGCGGCAAAGAATCGTAATGAAGCCTTAGATCATATGTTGATCTACGGTCCGCCAGGACTGGGTAAAACCACCTTGGCTATGATTGTGGCGAACGAGATGGGGGTAAACATTAAATCCACCTCAGGGCCAGTGCTTGAAAAAGCGGGTGATCTCGCAGCTCTCTTGACCAATCTTGAATCCGGTGATGTGTTATTCATCGATGAAATCCATCGATTAAGCCCTGTGGTAGAAGAGATTTTGTATCCGGCGATGGAAGATTATCAGCTCGATATCATGATAGGTGAAGGGCCTGCTGCGCGTTCTATTAAGCTTGATTTACCGCCGTTCACTCTAGTAGGCGCTACAACACGGGCAGGGGCGTTAACCTCACCACTGCGGGCGCGTTTTGGGATCCCACTACGGCTTGAGTTCTATAACATCAAAGATTTAAGCACCATAGTCACGCGTTCGGCGCAGGTAATGGAGCTGGATATTGATGCCGAAGGTGCATTTGAAATTGCGCGCCGTTCCCGCGGCACACCGCGAATAGCTAACCGATTGCTGCGCCGCGTGCGCGATTACGCGCAGGTGAAGCATGATGGCGCAGTCACCAAGTTTGTGGCTGAACACGCTTTAGACTTGCTAGATGTGGATAGTGAAGGTTTCGATTATATGGATCGCAAGCTATTACTGGCTATTATCGACAAGTTTATGGGCGGACCCGTTGGGCTAGATAACTTAGCCGCGGCCATAGGCGAAGAACGTGAAACCATCGAAGATGTGTTAGAACCTTTCTTGATCCAGCAAGGGTTTATCCAACGTACGCCCCGCGGCCGCATTGCAACCGCACGGGCATACCAGCATTTTGAGCTAATCAAACCTGAATAACCATTTGCTTGATAATACCGATAATGAAAGGCGACCTAAGTGGTCGCTTTTTTATGGGTGAAATTTAACTTTGGTTACAATAGGGGTGAGATTTTGGCAAATCGAATAGCGTTTGAAATGGCGTTAAATATAAGACTTTTTAAAACTTGATAGCTATGAGTTTCTCATTATTAAGTTGTATCAGCATTCCAGAACTTCCCGTCTTTTTAAGCTCAGTATTTAGACGATTATAATAGATTTTATACAGAAAACTGTATATTTATAGTTAATTGACGCGAACCTAAACTAATTAACAAATGTATCTATTTAGTTTGTTTATTGAGCAGAAATATGAACTATCCACTATCAAAATTGATTTTCATTCTGAGATTAACTTAATTTAATAATTTGCCTTAGGTTACTAAATCCTCAACACAAATACTCACTACAGTTATCTTTTGCTAGGGTTTGGTATACGGAATAACTTGTAGCAATATTGTTTAAATTTCGAAGGTGATTTTCTTTGTGTGCATAAATAGCACAATTGATACTGTTTGTATCTTCTGCTATGCACTGATTTAGCAAGGTTATCTCCATAATTATGGCTGCATATAAGTTGCTAATGTTCATGACTATGCAATTTAAGTGGTGGTTAATCAGTATCTCATTCCAGTTTACGGCTCTCGCTTGAATAATTAAACGTGATCCTGATCACACTTTTTGATGCTGAACATGTTTCATAAAAGTAACTCGTTAACAGTGTTAATCACTTATTACTTGTCCTCATTAAGATTTAACTTCTAATAAAATATGATGCTTAAGTTTTATTGAAAATATGCGTCATAAATAAAAACAAAGTAACCTAGATTTTTTAACATTGCTTTTTCGTTGGTTAATATTTTGAGTGTTGACGGAGTTAAAGTGAATCCTCAGTATCGAGTGCAACACTAGTACATCAATAGTTGTACAAGCTGTAAGCATAAAAATAATAGTAAGATCTAGGGAGCATTCATACATGATCAAAAGAACCAAAGTTGCGTCGGCTATTAACTTAGCTATCGTTGCATCTATCACTTCAGGTGCATTTGTTACGACAAGCGTATTTGCAGCGGAAGAGAAAGCAAAAGTTGAACGTATTGAAGTCACGGGTTCACGCATTCAGCGCCAAGATATGGAAACAGCTTCTCCTGTGACCGTTATTGATGCTGCTGCGATTAAAGCGGAAGGTTTTACTTCTGTTGACCAAATGCTACAAGTACAAACATCTATGGCGGGTGCAGCCGTGGGTTCAAGCACTAACAATGGTGCTGATGGCGTCGCGCAAGTTGATTTACGTGGTATGGGTTCACAGCGCACGCTTGTATTACTGAATGGCCGTCGTATGGTGAACTCAGGTTCTGGTGCTGATAGTGCAGTGGATCTGAACTCAATCCCTGTGGCTATGATCGCACGTGTTGAAATTCTGAAAGATGGCGCCTCAGCGGTTTATGGTTCAGATGCGATTGCCGGTGTAGTGAACATTATCACTAAGAAAGACTTTGAAGGTTTCCAGCTCGATTTTAACGGCAGTGGCACTGACAAAGGTGACGGTGAGAGTGGTGATGTAAGTGCATTATATGGTTTCAACACAGAGGGTGGTAACTACACCTTTGGTGCTGCTTATGCTGACCGTCGTGGTGTTATCCAAGGTGATCGAGATTGGTATGACCCACTCGATAATACGAGTTCAATTATTCCAACTGGTGCATTAAACCAGAAGGTTATTGATGCAAATGGTAATTGGGTTAACAGAGCCACAGGTTATGATTATTCGAATGACGTTTACTTCCAAACGCCAAGCGAACGCCGTAGCTTATTTGCAAATATGACACAAGAGTTAGGTAATGATGTGGTACTAACCGCGGATGCTATCTATACCAATCGTCGTTCAAACCAACAGCTTGCGGCACAGCCTGCTCAAATCAAATTAAATGTTTGTGGCGACCCAAGAGTGACAGATCCAACTGCTGGTTGCCTTAATCTTGACCAAAGCATGGTTGATGCAGGGATTAAAGCTGACGCTCGCGGACAAGTGCAATATAACAGACGTATGAATGATGTTGGACCTCGTGTTTACAGCCAAGATACTGATACTTGGCGTTTATCTGGTGGATTAGCGGGTTCTTTGGATGTTCATACTGGTATGAACTGGAATGTGGACTACACATTTGGTAAGAACGAGGCTAAAACTGGTGTTGATAACTCAATTAACGCAACATTAATGGCTGCTTCTATTTATGCAGACCCATATGCGTGGTTTGAAGGGTCTCCACTGACGAATGAGATGAAAGACGTTTCGTATGACGAGAAATCAACTGGTGGCAATGAACAACAAACGTTGTCTGCAGGTTTGAATGGTGAACTCTTCGATTTAAGTGCGGGTGCTGTGGGCTTTGCGATTGGCGCTGAATACCGTCGTGAAAGTGGTTTCTATAATCCAGATCCAGTTGTTGTCGCTGGCGATAGTACTGCTGCTCAGCAAGACCCTACAAGTGGTAACTACAACGTTATCTCTATTTTCCAAGAAGTGAGCGTACCATTTACAGAAAAATTAACGGGTGAATTTGCACTGCGTTTAGATGATTATTCAACATTTGGTAAAGCAACTACGTGGAAAATTGGGTTGACATATGTCGCATCCGACGAACTTATGTTACGTACTGTCGCTGCTACAGGTTTCCGTGCTCCAAGTGTTGCTGAATTATATGGTGGTAATTCAGGTTCCTTTGATTATTTAACGAACCCTTGGTTACCTCTGAGTGAACAAACTGGACAGATTTTAGTTAATCGCACATCTGATGAAAATTTAAAACCTGAAGAATCTGAGTCATATACCGCTGGTTTAGTTTACTCACCAAGCTATATTGATGGTATGTCTCTGACTTTAGACTACTGGCGTTTCAAAGTAACCAATGCTATTGCTCGTGCAGATGTTCAAGTTGGTTTAGATGATTGTTATAAAGGTGATGCTGAAGCATGTAGTACATTCAATATTACTGCCGATGGTGATTTGTTTAATTTAACAAGTGCATTAACAAACGTTGGGTCACAGGATACTAGCGGTGTTGATTTCAACTTAGCTTATAGCTTTGCATTGTTTGGGTTAGACTGGAAAGTCAGTAATGACACTACATACCTCATTAATTATGAGCAAGATGGTGAAAACTATACTGGCACTATCGATGGGAACTTCGGTGCTTACTCTCGTGTTCGTAACAACTTCAGCATTTCTGCGGGTCAAGATGATTGGAGTGTAATGTACTTCAACCGCTATATCCGTTCTATGAATGATAATTACACTGACTATGATGTGAATGATGAACCATTTGCTGCGGTAAGAGGTGTTGATTCTATTCTGTATCACAATATTTCAGGGACTTATCACGTAAATGACAGCACCACAGTTAGCTTAGGTGTTAAGAACTTTACTGACGAGAAGCCTCTATACGTTACTAACGGTAGTGATGCAGGTACAGTTCCTGAAGTGTACGACACCATTGGCCGTACTATTTACGGTGGTGTAACGGTTAAGTTCTAAGCTAAGTTAATACTCTTAGTGTTTAAAAAGCGCCTTAGGGCGCTTTTTTATTGCGAAATGGAACCAGACACAGATTTTTGAGTGGCTAAGCATCATTTTACTCTTCACTTTTGAATAGCCAATTTTCGTTTAATTTTCCCTAAATTTCGTATTTTGTTCACAGTTTTCAACATCACACTTCTTAACGAATGTAATAGGTCTAGAGTCATCTCGATTCGCATGGTAATATAAATGATATAGATTCTCGTTTGGGTTTTAAGGATGAGTAAAATACTCTTAGTCGATGATGATCCCTTGTTTAGTGCTTGGTTGGCCGATGCCTTGGGCACGCAAGGACATGAAGTTGAATGTGCGGTGAATGGTGTCGATGGTCTGGCATGTATTGAACGTTTTGCACCCGACATCATAGTGCTCGATTTGGTCATGCCGCAAATGAATGGTTTTGAGCTGCTAAAAGCGCGGGAATGCTCAACGCCGGTATTGATGGTCTCTGCGCGGGATAATGAAGACGATCGCATCACAGGTTATGAATTGGGGGCCGATGATTTTTTGAGTAAACCATTTAGTATCAAAGAGCTATTTGTGCGCTTACGTGCTTTAGAGCGGCGTCTTTGTGTCAGTCAATCTCACTCGCCGCAAATAGCGACTGTGGCGGCGAAAGTGATTAACTTTGATGATATGAGTTATAGGATCACCATTGGTACACGGTATGTAGATTTGACTCAAACCGAATTTAAATTATTTAAATATCTGTTTGAAAGAAAAGGTCAAGTCATCACGAAACAAGAGTTGCAACGCTCAGTATTACAAAAAGATCTGGGCCGATTTGACCGCAATCTTGATATGCACATTAGTAACACGCGCCGTAAATTAGCCAACATCAGCTTGCCGCGTAACTTAATCAATACAGTGCGAGGCCAAGGTTATAGTTTTATGGCTTAACACCATCGTTTACCACCTCGTTAACGGCTAAGTTTGAGGGATGTTTGGCGTGAAACTTGGTCAATAAAAGGTCGACTGCAACTGCCTTGACTGATTTTACTGGCTTTCGTTTTCCCCTTGGGATGTTTTGGTTTATCCTATCGGCCATATAATAAAATGTGCCGCGTGCTATCAGTCGCGTGCCATTAACTGCCCTTAGCTTTAACAACCTATTAGGAATCATTATGCGGATCAGTGCCAACTTTGATGGCGGAAATATCCAAGTCGTCAATCTTGATAATAAAGACGATATTCAACTTGCTATTCGTCCCGATGCGGGCGGCGAGTTTTATCAATGGTTCAATTTTCGATTCGAAGGTGAGGTGGGTAACCATTACACCTTAAATATCATCAACGCGGGGACGGCTTCCTATACCAAGGGATGGGAAGACTATCAAGCAGTAGCCAGTTACGACCGTCAGCATTGGTTCCGTATTCCTACACAGTATAAAGACGGCAAACTGAGCATTAGCTTAGAGCTGGATTGCGATGCGATTCAAATCGCTTACTTTGCGCCATACAGCTATGAGCGTCACTTAGATTTACTCAGCAGCGCCCAGTTACACCCAGATGTCAATTTAGAGCATTTGGGCCTGACCTTAGATGGCCGCGATATTACCCTGATGAAAGTAGGGAATGGCGATCCTTCTAAACGCAATATTTGGATCACCGCCAGACAACATCCGGGCGAAACCATGGCTGAATGGTTAGTCGAAGGTCTGGTGAATCGGTTACTCGATAATGATTGCCCAACTGCCAAAGCGCTGCTCGACAAAGCCAATTTCTATATAGTGCCGAACATGAATCCCGATGGCAGTGTCAGAGGCCATCTGCGTACCAATGCGATTGGCATCAATCTTAACCGCGAGTGGCAAACGCCGAGTTTAGAAAAGAGTCCCGAGGTGTACCACGTTGTCAACAAGATGCAGCAAACCGGTGTCGACTTGTTTTATGATGTCCACGGCGATGAAGGCTTACCTTATGTGTTTCTAGCGGGTTGTGAGGGCGTGCCTGCCTACAATGATAAGCTGGCGCAGCTGCAAGCGGACTTCAGTCAAGCATTGACCTTAGCCAGTGCCGATTTCCAAACTCAGTTTGGCTATGACAAAGACGAGCCAGGCCAAGCGAATCTAACGGTTGCCTCTAATTGGGTCGCTCAGACCTTTGAGTGTTTATCCAATACCCTCGAAATGCCTTTTAAAGACAATAACAATCTGGCCGATCCTTTTGTGGGTTGGTCGCCAGAGCGCAGTATTTATTTAGGTGAAGCATCGCTTATCGCCATGCTCGCCGTTGTTGATAAATTACGTTAGGGCGAGGCTGATATGGCATTAATTGAATGTCCAGTGTGTCGCAAGCGGATGTCGAGTAAGGCGCCTTCATGTCCCCATTGTCAAGCGAGCACCAATGGTGACAATGAGTCTTTATCGCGCATTAGTCATATTCAAAAGTCCAGCAGCTTAATGAATCAGAGTTTTGTTGCTATGACCTTGTTTATTGCTGGTGTGGTGATTTGGTTTTGGGGTGGTGAACCTGCCGAAGGTATGCGGGCGAATATAGCTGGAATATGCTTTGTGTTTGGTTTTGTGGGTTATCTCATCACACGAGTCAGAATCGTGTTACATAAGCGGAAAAGTGTATGACAGATATTAATCAAGTGATCGATCAAATGCCCATTGAAGTCTATCAAAGGCTTCGTACTGCAGCAGAGCTGGGTAAGTGGGAAGATGGCACTGTGTTAAGTGAAGCGCAGCGTGAATCGACCCTGCAGGTCGTGATGTTGTATCAAGCTCGCAAGCTTGAGCAAACTGAGCATTTCACTATTGCGCCTGACGGTAAAATCAATGAATTGTCTAAAGCCGAGCTGAAAAAGCAATTCCGCGGTGAGCCGATTGCTGAGTTTAAAGTGCAGGATTTATAAATTACTCACTGACTTCAAGGTGGTTTGAGTTTGCTAAGATGTTAGGCGTGGATCTAGGACTAGCTGTTTATGTGACGTTAATATTGATTTAGTATCAAATAACTTCAATGCAAATAGCCTCTGTAAATAGCTCTCTGTAAAAGCACCTAGACAAGTACTCATTTGACGTCGTTTAATCTGAGTTAACATAAAAAAGCCCATTAAATATGGGCTTTTTTGTTGCTAGTGATTGAGAACTACGAACAGATTAACAGACACTATCTTTAATCTATGCTCAATTCACCGACCAAGTTTTGTAACATGGCTGCTTTTATCTCGGCTGGCTGCAAATTTTTAGATAGTAAATAATGCAGTTTAGCTAAGGCTGCTTCTATAGTCATATCGGCGCCACTGATCACGCCCGCTTTTGCGAGTGCATTGCCTGTGGCGTAGCCGCCCATATTCACCTTACCTTGGAAACACTGGGTAAGATTCACCAGCACTATGCCACGTTCATCCGCTTGCCTTAAGGTTTTGAGTAAGGCAGCATCCTGCGGCGCGTTACCCACACCAAATGTCAGTAGTATGAGGGCTTTAACCGGCTGCTGCAGAATGTTCTCAAAAATCTGGGTCGAGATACCTGGATACAAAGTCACCACACCGACAGGCTGCGGGCTAATATGCGCCACTTCCAATGGGGTATCGTTGGCAACGGTGATTTTGCCAGCGCGCAGATTGATTTTGATCCCAGCTTCAAGCAGTAGCGGGAAGTTAGGCGAAGCAAAAGCATCGAAACCGTCGGCATGGGCCTTAGTCGAGCGATTACCTCGAAAGAGTTTGTTGTTGAAGAATAAACACACTTCTGCGACCGGATAATTCGCCGCAATATAGAGTGAATTTAATAAATTAGTTTGTCCGTCTGAGCGCAGCTGGGCGAGGGGAATTTGTGAGCCCGTTACTATCACAGGTTTTGACAAGCCTTGCAGCATAAACGACAGCGCCGAAGCCGTATACGCCATGGTATCTGTGCCATGGAGGATCACAAAGCCATCGTATTTATCGTAATTAGCTTGTATGTCATCAGCGATCATCTGCCAATCAGTCGGCGCCATATTGGAAGAGTCGATAAGTGGGCAATATTCGTGGATCACGAATGTCGGCATTTCTTCATGGTAAAACTCGGGCATAGATTGCACGCACTGAGTCAGGAATCCCGCCACGGGGACGAAGCCGTTATCGGTTTTTTGCATACCTATGGTGCCGCCTGTATAGGCAACATAAATGGAGCGTTTAGTCATTCTTGTCGTTTTCTTAGCTTCAAGTGGCCGAATTATACGATTTAACTGACATAAACCCAATAAAAAAGCCCGGAGATCCGGGCTTTGTCTTTGTCATCATCTTGAAGTTGCGAGCTGCAACCTAGACGCTGGCAGATTTAGTTCATCATGTTGCAAGTATCGCAGTAGATGTAGACGTTATTTGGATCATCAAAAGAGGTTAACGTTTTCAAGCTGCTGGTCCATTGCGCTAGCATTTGCTCTAACATCGATGATTGGCTCAGTGAGGCGGGCAGGTAGCTCGAGACTGAGGCAAACATCTGTTGCATAAAGCGTTGCTCTGGTGTCAGTTCTTGTTCGATAACGCGGGTATCAAATAGTGTCATATCAGCGAGTTTAGCGGCTTTAGCAATCGCCTCATCTAAATCACCCAGTTCATCGACTAAGCCAAGCTCAAGGGCTTTTTTACCACTCCAAACACGGCCTTGGGCAATCTTATCGACTTGTTCTATGGTCATTTTACGTTCTTTAGCGACCAGCGAGATAAAGTCTAAATAGCCACGTTCAATATGACGTTGGATAATCGCTTCAACTTGCGGTGACAGCGTGCGCGTCACAGACAATCCCGCCCATTCCGACGTCGATACGCCATCGGTATGCACGCCTATGCTGGCCAGAGAATCTTCGAAGGTGGTGATCATGCCGAAGATCCCAATTGAGCCCGTGAGCGTGGTTGGCGTTGCGAAGATGTAGTCGGCACTGGCCGAAATCCAATAACCACCCGATGCGGCTAAACTGCCCATACTGACGACAACAGGTTTGCCCGCTGCTTTAAGTGCCAGTAATTCTTGACGAATTTGCTCCGAGGCAAAGGCGCTACCGCCAGGGCTATCGACGCGCAGCACTAAGGCTTTAACGTGTTTATCGAAACGGGCCTTACGTAACAGCTCGGCAGTGCTTTCGCCGCCAATTTGGCCCGCAGGTTGAGTGCCGTTCAGAATCGTACCGCTTGCGACAATAATGCCGACACTGTCTTGCTCAACAAAGCTTGGCAATGGCGTCACTAAGGTTAAATAATCATAAAAACTCACCTGCTTGAAACTGTCACCGCTGCTGGCTTTGCCCATGGTTTCTAGCATGGTTTGACGAAAATCTTCCGTGGTAGCTAAGCTATCAACCCATTTCATGTTGATGGCCATTGCCGCAGAGTCACCATTGGCTTTATCGAGCTCGGCCAAATAAGTGGTTGCATCGGGCACCAGCGAGTTAGGCTCAATATTGCGATTGCCTGCGACAGTCTGGGTGTAGCTTTGCCATACATCCGCTAAAAGCGCGCTGCTGGCTTCGCGAGCGGCGTCGGACATATCGTCACGCATGTAGGGTTCAACCGCGGATTTAAAGGTCCCTACGCGGAAAATATGCGCTTTAATTTTGAGTTTATCTAAGGCCGATTTGAAGTACTGGTTGTACATACTCAGACCATCAAGCGACACGCCGCCTTGGGGATTGAGGTAAATGGTGTCGGCAAAACTGGCGAGGAAATATTGATTTTGTTCGTAGTAATTGCCTATGGCGACCACTCTTTTACCGCTTTCTTTAAAGCGATTGAGCGCATCACCGATAGATTGCAGCTTACTGATCCCGGCACGTTTCAAATCGGCTAGATCAAGTACTAGGGTACTTATCCTTTGATCTTGCGCGGCATTATCAATCACATATAGCACATCGGCGAGCAGGATTTCCCCATCGGCATTGCCATTATTGCCTTGCTTGAATGCGGCTTCTAAGGGATCGACCTGTTGCTTCTGATCGACAATCGAACCAGCCAGATTAAGCACCAGTGCTGAATTATCTTCAACTTGAATATCTTCGCTGCTGCCAATGGAGATGATAATGGCGGCTAAGATGCCAAAAAAGATCAGATTGAGTATCAGTTTACGCGTCCCGTTGAGGGTGTGCCAAATAAACAAACATA
The DNA here is from genome assembly GCF_031932025.1 of Shewanella sp. SP2S2-4. Taxonomy (NCBI): domain Bacteria; kingdom Pseudomonadati; phylum Pseudomonadota; class Gammaproteobacteria; order Alteromonadales; family Shewanellaceae; genus Shewanella; species Shewanella sp. SP2S2-4. Next base: position 144,885 of record NZ_JAUOER010000003.1, on the reverse strand, counting down.
TTCTCTTGAAAAACGATGGGTTAGCGGACATTTGCCACTCCTTTATAAGTCCAATCTGCCCATGCTAACTGAAAATGGCGCTACAGGCTAAACACAATTGTAAAGGATTTTGACTAATGGCCTCGATCCAACGGTTGAGCTTAGATTTGACTCAAGGTATGCTGATTTAAATCACTTGTTTTAAAAGGATGTTTGAATGTCGTTTCCCCATTTATTAGAACCCTTAGATCTGGGATTCACCCAGCTCAAAAACCGCGTGCTTATGGGCTCAATGCACACAGGTTTGGAAGAAGAAAAGGGCGGATTTGAGAAACTGGCAGCGTTCTACAAAGAACGCGCTCTGGGCGGCGTGGGTTTGATTGTAACGGGCGGTATTTCCCCCAATCTTCGCGGTCGCCTTACGCCCCATGCCTGTCAGCTGAGTTTTCCTTGGCAAGTCGGTAAGCATCGCGTGGTCACGCAGGCTGTACATGAGGCCGGCGGTAAGATCTGCATGCAAATTTTGCATGCGGGCCGCTACGGTTATCATCCTTTTTCCCAAGCACCGAGCAAAATTAAATCACCCATTACACCTTTTACGCCGTCTGCTATGTCTAGTCGCCAAGTGCGCTCGACCATTAAGGATTACGCCAGCTCAGCCGCTCTTGCCAAGAAAGCCGGTTACGATGGCGTTGAGGTGATGGGATCTGAAGGCTATTTGATCAATCAGTTTGTCAGTGCGCGCACCAACACCCGCACCGATGAATGGGGTGGTGCGTTTGAAAAGCGGGCGCAATTCCCGATTGAGATTGTTAACGCGATACGGGCAAAAGTCGGTAAAGACTTCATCATTATCTTCCGTTTATCTATGCTCGATCTAGTGGATAACGGCTCGACTTGGGATGAAGTGGTGCAGCTCGCCCAGTGGTTAGAGCAAGCTGGCGTGTCTATTTTAAATACTGGTATTGGTTGGCATGAAGCGCGCGTACCGACCATTGCGACAAGTGTGCCCCGCGGCGCCTTTGCGTGGGTGACTGAAAAGCTCAAACAATCAGTTTCTGTGCCCTTAATTGCGACTAACCGCATTAACACCCCTGAGATTGGTGAGCAGATTATCGCCTCTGGTCAAGCTGACATGGTATCGATGGCGCGGCCTTTCCTCGCTGATCCTGAGTTTGTGAATAAAGCCGCGGCGAACACTCCGGAGCTTATCAACACCTGCATTGGCTGTAACCAAGCATGTCTTGACCATACCTTTTCCCTCAAGCGCGCAACCTGCTTAGTGAATCCTCGCGCCTGTTATGAGACTGAAATCAACTTCTTACCCACAGCAAATAAAAAGCGTATTGCGGTGATGGGGGCAGGCCCTGCGGGCATGGCGTTTTCTGTTTATGCCGCCATGCGTGGCCATGATGTTGTCTTGTTTGAAGCGAAATCCGAGGTGGGTGGACAGTTTAATCTCGCCCGTAAAATCCCTGGAAAGGAAGAGTTTAACGAGACTATCCGTTATTTCATCAATCAAATTAAGTTGCATAAGGTGGAGCTGAGATTAAACACTCGCCTCGATGCCAGCGTATTGGCGACCGAAAAATTTGATGAAGTAGTGATAGCGTCAGGCGTTGTGCCGCGTGATTTAGTCTTACCCGGCTTTGATGACCCACGGGTGGTCGATTATCAAAAAGTGCTCTCGGGTGAAGTGACTGTCGGTAATACGGTGGCTTTGATTGGTGCTGGCGGTATCGGATTTGATATGGCGCATTACTTATGTGAGCGCCAATCTAGCACCTTGGACCCAGATAAATGGCTGCAACAGTGGGGCATAGATAAAACTTACCAGCATGCGGGCGGCCTAACAGAACCACATTCCGACAATACCGATCATCGTAAGGTCTATTTACTGCAACGTAAAACGTCGAAGATGGGCAAGGGCTTAGGTAAAACCACCGGCTGGATCCATCGTCTTGTGCTTAAGCAACATGATGTGAAGATGAAAACAGGCGTGAGTTACGATAAGTTTGATGACGCGGGTTTACATATTCGCGTTGGCGAGCAAGCAGAAGTATTGCCAGTGGATAATGTTATCCTCTGCGCTGGCCAAGAATCGAATCGCACTTTGGTGGATGAGATGAAAGCGACAGGCATGCCAGTGCATTTAATTGGCGGTGTCGATGTCGCCGCAGAACTTGATGCTAAACGGGCGATTCGCCAAGGCGCCGAACTGGCGATGCGTTTATAGTCATTTTCAAAAGCCCATATAGCATCTAAAGCCTGAGTCTTAATCAGGCTTTTTTATTGCCTTTTCAACATAGTTGCCGCAAATACGCTAAGGTTTAAATGCTTAAATTAAGCAACATAACTCGCCCATAACCCACGCAGAGGGAACCGCTATGCAGCTTAACACTGTCTTTAACGCTAAGATCACCATCAGCCTTATCACTTGCCTATTATGTGGATTAATGGTGAGTTTTTCGGCCCACAGTACTCCACCGTTTGACGCGCAGCGTGCTAAAAATGCCGGTGCCGATGAATACGGTATGAAGCACTATGTAATGGCTTTTTTAAAGCGGGGCCCTAATCGGGATAGAACACAGGCACAGGCCGAACAATTGCAAAGGGCGCATTTGGACAATATCACCCGCCTTGCCAATGAGGGCAAATTAGTGCTGGCGGGGCCCTTTTTACACGATGGCGAATTACGCGGTATTTATGTCTTTGACGTTAATACGGTTGAAGAGGCAAAAGCCTTAACGGAAACCGATCCTGCAATTCAAGCGGGCAGTCTAGTGCTGGAATTATTACCTTGGTATGGCAGTGCGGCGCTGACAGAGGTCAATGAGCTGCATAGGGTGATGGCGAAAAAAGACATTTAAACCGCTAGGCTCAATTAGCCCCTATCAGACTCAGAGGTCATTTTTCGCACACTTCGATGAATGTTGGCGAGACTTGCTGCTTTGAACCGTGGGATATAGCGCTCTGTGTTGGTGAATGGCCGTTGCGGCCCATGTGTTGTGACCCTTTGGCAGCATAGGTGACTACGGCCGCACCTTCAGGTGACAAGTCGAGCTCTAAATCTTCGGTAGGCACACAGCAGCAGGGTAAACATTCATCATGTTTAAGTTCGGCTAAGGGTTCGTTTAAGTAGCTGACTTTTCCGCTGATGACGCGTGTTTTGCAGGCACCGCAGAAACCATTGCGACATTCTGAGAAGATTTTGACTTTTTTGGCTTCGAGCGCTTGCAGCAAGGTGCCTTGTTGCTCGGTAAAGAGCAACACAGGTTGACCTTGAAGGCGCACGATTGGCGCCTTCGCGAACAGATTTTGTGGTCGTTTTTTCGATGTCACTGTTGCAATGCCATTTTAAATGTCACTTTTGAGCGTCTTAGAGATCGAAGTCGAGGAATTCATCGCCATCAACCGCTGAGTCGATTTGACCGACTAGGTATGAAGACACTTCCACTTCCTGTGGTGCGACTTGCACCGCATCGCTTTCTAACCAGTTTTTCATCCAAGGTAATGGATTGGTTATTTCAGGATAAGGTTGTGGCAGATTCACCGACTTCATGCGTTGGTTAGTAATAAACTCAACGTATTGGCAGAGGATCTGTTCATTCAAACCTATCATAGAGCCGTCTTTGAACAGGTATTTGGCCCATTCTTTTTCTTGCTCTGCGGCCTTGAAGAATAAATCGAAAGCTTCCTGTTGGCATTCTGCGGCAATTTCACCCATTTCTGGATCGTCTTTACCGCCTTGCATTATGCTTAAAATATGCTGAGTGCTGTTTAAGTGTAAGGCTTCATCACGGGCAATAAGGCGAATGATTTTCGCGTTACCTTCCATTAGCTTACGTTCAGCAAAGGCAAATGAGCAGGCAAAGCTAACATAGAAACGAATCGCCTCTAGTGCGTTGACTGACATCATGCACAGGTACAAGGCTTTTTTCAGGGTGCGGGTATTGACTATGACTTCTTTGCCATCGATAACATGGGTCCCTGCGCCGAGTAAATGGAACACTTGAGTCAATTGGATTAAGTGATCGTAGTAAGCAGCGATATCGGTTGCACGGCTTAAGATTTCTTTGTTCACGACGATATCGTCGAAGATCACTGAAGGATCGTTAACGATATTGCGAATAATATGGGTGTATGAGCGCGAGTGAATCGTCTCAGAGAAAGACCAAGTCTCAATCCAAGTCTCTAGTTCAGGCAGCGACACCAGTGGTAAAAAGGCCACATTGGGTGAGCGACCTTGAATCGAGTCGAGCAGGGTTTGGTATTTCAGGTTAGAAATAAAGATGTGTTTTTCATGATCGGGCAATGCACCGTAGTCAATTTTATCGCGACTGACGTCTACTTCTTCCGGGCGCCAAAAGAAAGATAACTGCTTTTCTATCAGTTTTTCGAACACTTCATATTTTTGTTGATCGTAACGAGCCACGTTGACCGATTGACCTAAAAACATAGGTTCACGGGTGGCATCGTTGGGTGTTTGACAGAAGGTAGAGTAGGCCATGGTGCTATTTTCCAATGGATAGGGATCCACTCAATCGGGATCCCTATACTTTTTATTTGTAAGAGCCGCGTTAACGTTAAAGACTAGATTTTACACGCGCCACCGGCGCAACCATCGTCTTCTTTCTCTAAATTGGTGATGTCATCGTGTGAATCCGACGCACCATCGCGAGTGTTATGGTAGTAAAGCGTTTTCACACCTAACTTGTAAGCATTGAGCAAATCTTTCAGCAGGGTTTGCATCGGTACTTTACGGCCTTCAAAACGCGAAGGATCGTAGTTAGTGTTAGCTGAAATCGCTTGATCAACGAACTTCTGCATAATACCCACTAGCTGTAAGTAACCGTCGTTGCTTGGCATTTTCCATAGCAATTCATAGCTATCTTTTAGTGTATCGAAATCAGGTACCACCTGTTTTAGCTGACCGTCTTTGCTCGATTTCACGCTGATAAGGCCACGCGGTGGTTCGATACCATTGGTCGCATTGGAGATTTGCGACGAGGTTTCTGATGGCATTAATGCCGACAGCGTCGAGTTACGCAGGCCATATTGCTTGATATCGCTACGCAGTGATTCCCAGTCTAAGTGCAACGGTTCTGCACAAATTTTATCTAGGTCACGTTTGTAGGTATCGATTGGCAAAATACCTTGAGAGTAAGTGGTCTCGTGGAATAACGGACACGCACCTTGCTCTTTGGCCAAGTTCATTGAGGCTTTCAGTAAATAGTACTGAATCGCTTCGAAGGTTCTGTGGGTCAGCTCGTTCGCGCTGCCATCGGAATACTTCATGCCATTTTTTGCTAAGTAGTTAGCGAAGTTAATTACGCCTATACCTAAGGTACGGCGATTCATCGAGGCAAGTTGTGCTGCCTTGATAGGATAATCTTGATAATCCAGCAGATTATCCAGTGCGCGTACCGCGAGGTCGGCTAATGGCTCAATATCAGATAATTCTTTGATTGAACCTAAGTTGAGTGCTGACAGCGTACAAAGCGCGATTTCACCATTAGGATCATCGATGTTGTTCAATGGTTTTGTCGGCAGGGCGATTTCAAGACACAGGTTAGATTGTCTGATCGGCGCGACTTTAGAATCGAACGGGCTATGGGTGTTGCAGTGATCCACGTTCTGAATGTAGATACGGCCGGTTGAAGCGCGTTCTTGCATCATCAGTGAAAACAGCTCAACTGCCTTTATGGTTTTCTTACGAATGCTGCTGTCTTGCTCATATTGCACATATAAACGTTCGAATTCGTTTTGATCTTCAAAGAAAGCATCATATAAGCCAGGTACGTCAGATGGGCTAAACAGGCTGATGTTTTCGCCTTTGATCAGACGTTGATACATGACTTTGTTCAGCTGCACACCGTAGTCTAAATGACGGATACGGTTGTCTTCGACGCCGCGGTTATTTTTCAATACCAGCAGAGATTCGACTTCTAAGTGCCAAATAGGGTAGAAGAGGGTCGCAGCACCGCCACGCACGCCGCCTTGAGAACACGACTTCACTGCGGTTTGGAAATACTTATAGAAAGGTAAACAACCTGTGTGGAAGGCTTCACCACCACGGATTGGGCTACCTAAGGCGCGAATACGACCGGCGTTAATACCGATACCCGCACGTTGGCTGACGTATTTCACGATAGACGAAGCGGTCGCGTTGATGGAATCTAAGCTGTCACCACATTCGATCAGTACGCAAGAGCTAAACTGACGCGTTGGGGTGCGCACACCGGCCATAATTGGCGTTGGCAGCGACAGTTTAAAAGTTGATACCGCGTCATAGAAATCTTTAACGTATTTCAGGCGCGTCTCTTTTGGATAACGGGCAAACAAACATGCCGCGACCAAAATGTAGAGGAACTGCGCGCTCTCGTAGATTTCGTGTGTCACACGGTTTTGAACTAAATATTTGCCTTCAAGCTGCTTTACCGCTGCGTAAGAGAAGTCCATATCGCGCCAATGGTCGATATAGGTATCCATCACGTCGAGTTCTTCGCGGCTGTAATCCTGCAGAATGTGCATGTCATACTTGCCAAGCTCAACTAACTTAGTCACGTGAGTATACAGTGCTGGCGGCTCGAATTGACCGAAGGCCTTCTTACGCAAATGAAACACCGCTAAACGGGCGGCGAGGAACTGATAGTCCGGTGATTCTGGAGAAATTAAATCCGCCGCCGCTTTGATAATGGTTTCATGGATGGCTTCGGTTGGGATGCCATCGAAAAACTGTAGGTGCGAGCGAAGTTCAACTTCAGAAACAGAAACGTTTTTTAATCCCTTGGCTGCCCAAGTAATTACGCGGTGTATTTTTTCGAGATCGATATTCTCACGATCGCCACAGCGTTTTGTGACTGTCATAGTGCTATTCATTTGGAGATAGGCCTTGGTTCTTATATCTATTTAGGTGAGCAAGTTCACCGTACGTATCCTTGTAAAACAATCAATAACCGTCCCTTAAATACAGCTGACTGGTGGAAAACAAGTCAATTAAGCGGCGAACTTCTAGTGTGTCTGATTGCTACCTATACACAAGATATGGTGTTTTAAATTATCTGGGATACAAGATAGTGAGGTTTGCCCCTATTTGCAAGTCTGAATTCAGGGGACATCTTGTGGATAAGTTGAGGATAAGCCTTAGCGTTAGTAACGACTAACCTTGAAGCTCAATTTCAGGTTAGCGTGTCGCACTCATGGGGGATTTTTAGGCGATCTTTTCTTTAGATCGCGATCGCGCACAAGTGCCGATCTTTTATCCGCCGACCTTTCGCAGCCTGATTTTATTCGCAGGTAAAAAATCAAGCAAACACACATATGTGCGTCTGCATAGTCACTTTAGTAAAAGGTGTATCTTCGAGTGCAAAAGTGAAGTTTGTTAACCATTTTATGGGCGAGTTTTCAGGCGAATGCGTCGGCTAATGCCTGATGTAACTCAGTAGGGCTGGCAAAGTGCGCGTAGGCAGGCCACTGCGATGGCTTGTCGTTGACCCCCAGATAACCCCATAGGGCAACGCCACCTAACATGCCCGCTGCCTTGGCTGCGAGCAAATCTCGCTCAGCATCCCCAAGATACAAAATGTGCTCTGGAGCGCAGTTCAGTTGCTGAGCCCCTAATAACATAGGTGCTGTGTGGGGTTTTGGGTGTTTGGTCGAATCACCACTGATAATCACTGGCATACGCAAGTGTAAATTCAGTTTTCGCAATAAGGGACGGGTAAAGCGCGCTGGCTTATTGGTGATCACCCCAAATGGCAGCTGCATTAACTCGAGCCAGTCGAGTAATGCTGCAATACCTGCGAATAGCGCACAGTGATCGCCATTAATGCGCTGATAGTGGGCGAGCAGCCCTTGTTGAACTTGAGTGCGAAGATCATTCGCTGCATTGGGTATCGCCGCATCGACTAAGGCAAAACTGCCGTGGGATGCGGCGTAGCGCATGGCCGCTAACGGCTGCGCGGCGATGCCGACGTCTTGAAGACTTAAATTAAGGGCCTGCACCAGATCCGGCGCGGTATCGGCTAAGGTGCCGTCGAGATCGAACAGTACGCCTTTGATCTGTGCCAGACTCATATTAATCAACCTTACGCGTCGCTATCATGTAATTGACATCAACTTTAGGCGTGTATTTAAAAATGCCCGTCAGCGGGTTGTAGCTGATGCCTAATGCATCGGTACAGATAAGATCGGTATTGTCCACAAGTTCAATCAATTCCGAAGGCTTAATGAATTTTTTATGCTCATGGGTACCAACTGGCAGCATCTTCAGTAAATATTCTGCGCCCAGAATCGTGTGCACATAGGATTTAATGTTGCGGTTGATGGTGGAGAAAAACACAAAGCCACCGGGTTTAACCATGTCACAGCAAGCCTTGATCACAGATTGTGGATCGGGCACATGCTCCAGCATTTCCATACAGGTCACCACATCGTAATAGGCTTGATGATCTTGGCTGTGGGTCTCGGCGGTATTTTTTACATAATTAATGCTTACGCCGGTTTCGAGGGCATGTAGGCGGGCGACTTCTAAGGGCTCATCACCCATGTCAAGACCATCAACCTCGGCACCGATACGGGCCATGCTTTCAGATAAAATCCCGCCACCGCAACCAACGTCGAGCACTTTCTTACCGAAAATGCCGCCAGCAGTTTGATCGATATAATTTAAGCGCAGCGGGTTTAATAGATGCAGCGGCTTAAATTCACCGTTGAGATCCCACCACGTTTCGGCCATACGTTCAAACTTTGCGATTTCCTGTGGGTCAACATTGGTATTCTGATGCATGCTATTACCTGAAGTAGCTGTATTGTGCGGCTATTATAACGACTATGTTTGATAAACAAAGTGTTCGACTGAGCTAAGCCCTTGTGGTTGAGTGAATTTTCAGCAGTTTTCTGCTTTTATGTTAATTGTTGTGCTCCGTATCGACCTTTTACTTTATCCCTTTGACGATTTTTTCTCATCCTAAGCCACGAATTTCAACGCTTGTTTATCGCTCAAACGACCAAATTGACAGTGTTTTCATCTATTAAGCCACCAGACTCTCAATTCGATAATGATAGGTCTGGCGACATTAAATAACTGTGTTAGAATGCCAAATCACGTTTTTGGGCTAGGCAATGATACGGATTATACGTTGTCGGCTATTTTTCAGGGGAACGAGCAGTTTATGACTGATCTGGCATCATCTATTTCGCCAATTAATATCGAAGACGAACTAAAGAATTCGTACCTTGATTACGCCATGAGCGTTATCGTGGGACGTGCATTACCAGACGTGCGCGACGGCTTAAAGCCGGTTCATCGCCGTGTTCTGTTTGCCATGAGTGAATTGAAGAACGATTGGAACAAGCCTTACAAAAAATCTGCCCGTGTGGTCGGTGACGTCATCGGTAAATATCATCCCCATGGTGATTCTGCTGTTTATGACACTATCGTCCGTATGGCCCAGCCATTCTCACTGCGTTACACCTTAGTAGACGGCCAAGGTAACTTCGGTTCGGTCGACGGTGACTCAGCGGCGGCAATGCGTTATACCGAAATCCGTATGGATAAGTTGGCGCACCAATTACTGGCCGATCTTGAAAAAGAGACAGTGGATTTTGTCCCTAACTACGACGGCACAGAACAGATCCCAGCTGTACTACCTACACGCGTACCTAACCTGTTAATTAACGGTTCATCGGGTATTGCGGTCGGTATGGCAACCAACATCCCACCACACAACCTAACGGAAGTCGTGAAAGGCTGTTTGGCATTGATTGAAGAACCTTCACTGTCGATTGAACAGTTGATGGAATACATCCCAGGTCCGGATTTCCCAACGGCAGCAATTATCAACGGTCGCAAAGGCATTATTGATGCCTATAAAACCGGCCGTGGCCGCGCGATCATGCGTGCACTGGCGGATGTGGAAACCGAAGATAATGGCCGTGAGCGCATTATCGTGACTGAAATCCCGTATCAAGTGAACAAAGCCCGTTTAATCGAAAAGATTGCCGAGCTGGTTAAAGATAAAAAGCTTGAAGGGATCAGCGGTCTACGCGACGAGTCTGATAAAGACGGTATGCGTATCGTTATCGAAATTAAGCGCGGCGAAGTGGGCGAGGTGGTATTAAACAACCTTTATGCTCAAACGCAAATGCAGTGTTCTTTCGGGATTAACATGGTGGCCCTGACCAATGGTCAGCCTAAACTGTTTAATCTTAAAGAAATGCTCGAATGCTTTATTCTGCATCGCCGTGAAGTCGTGACGCGCCGTACCGTATTTGAACTGCGTAAAGCCCGTGAGCGTGCCCATATTTTGGAAGCACTGGCGGTTGCACTGGCTAACATCGACCCGATTATTGCGCTGATCAAAGCCTCGCCAACGCCTGCGGATGCCAAAGTTAAATTGGTTGAGCAAGGTTGGGAATTAGGCCACGTTCAAGGCATGCTGGAAAAAGCGGGCGATGACGCCGCGCGTCCTGAGTGGTTAGAGCCACAATACGGTATCCGTGACGGTCAATATTTCCTGACTGAGCAACAAGCTCAGGCGATTCTGGAACTGCGTTTACACCGTTTAACCGGTCTTGAACACGATAAGATCATCGCCGAATACGAAGAGCTGCTCGAATTTATCGCGGGTCTGCTGTTTATTCTGCGCAGTCCTGAGCGTTTGATGGAAGTCATCAAGGAAGAGTTAGTTCAAATCCTTGAAGAATACGGTGATGCTCGTCGTACCGTGATCAATGCCAACGAAGTCGATATGAGTCTCGAAGATCTTATCAACGAAGAAGACGTTGTGGTCACACTGTCGCATTTAGGTTATGCCAAGTATCAACCGTTAACCGATTACCAAGCTCAGCGCCGTGGTGGTAAAGGAAAAGCGGCAACTAAGGTAAAAGACGAAGATTTCGTTGAAAAACTGTTAGTTGCCAATACCCATGACACCATTTTGTGCTTCTCTGACTTTGGTAAAATGTACTGGCTTAAAGTGTATCAATTGCCATTAGCGAGCCGTACGGCACGTGGTCGTCCAATTGTTAACTTGCTACCTTTGGCTGAAGGTGAACGCATTACGGCGATTCTGCCAGTACGTGAATACGCCGCTGATAAATACATCATCATGGCGACTTCACACGGTACTGTGAAGAAAACCGCACTGACTGCTTATAGCAACCCACGTGCAAACGGTATTATCGCCGTTAACCTCAAAGACGGTGACCAACTGATCGGTGTCGATATCACGAACGGTGATGACGAAATCATGTTGTTCTCGAACGAAGGTAAAGTGGTTCGCTTTGGTGAGAAAGTCCGTGATTCTGAAACAGGCGAAGTGAAACTCGATCCAGAAACCGGTGAAGAAGTCTTGTCCTTACGTCCTATGGGCCGTACTGCAACGGGCGTTCGTGGTATCCGTTTAGAAGAAGGTCAAAAAGTCGTGTCGCTTATCGTACCTAAAGGTGATGGCGCGATTCTGACTGTGACTGAAAACGGTTACGGTAAACGGACGCAACTGTCTGAATACCCTGCGAAGAGCCGTGCGACTAAAGGTGTGGTTTCAATCAAGGTGAGCGAGCGTAACGGCGCTGTTGTTGGCGCAGTACAAGTGGGTCTGAATGACGAACTGATGCTCATCAGTGATAAAGGCACCTTAGTGCGTACACCTGCGGGCGGCGTGTCTATCATTGGCCGTAATACTCAAGGTGTAACGATTATCCGCACTGCGGGCGACGAGAAAGTGGTCGGCCTACAACGTATCGACGAAATCCAAACTGAAGAAGATGAAGTCGAGCTGGATGAAAACGGTTTACCGATTGTTCCTGTCATTATCGAAGGCGAATTAGCCGACGACGCTCTTGAAGAAGCGCTGGATGACGAAGAAGAGTTGGACGAAGAAGAGTTGGACGAAGATGAAGACGAACTTGCTGATGATGAGCAAGACGAAGAGTAATTAAGTGTCATATTAACGAGCGTCCAATTGGACGCTCGTTTTTTTAATGGCATTGATGTTGATAGCATTGTTCGTTTTAGAATGGTTTCGTATTTATCAATACCTACATCATGGTTGGGATTAAGGAGAGTGTCAGTGAGCGCGATTTATAATTTCTGTGCTGGACCTGCAATGTTACCCGCAGCGGTAATGAAAAAAGCACAACAGGAATTACTTGATTGGAATGGCCAAGGCGTTTCCGTGATGGAAATCAGCCACCGAAGTAAAGAGTTCATCGCGCTTACACAACAAGCCGAGTCCGATTTACGTGAACTGATGCAGATCCCCACAAATTACCATGTGCTATTTATGCACGGCGGTGGTCGTGGACAGTTCTCCGCTGTTGTGAATAATTTTTTAGGTAATCATGGCAGAGCTCTGTATTTAGTCAGTGGTCAATGGTCATCTGCCGCATTAGCCGAAGCACAAAAGCTCGTGGGTGAAGCGCAGATTGATAGCTTGAATATTGTTGAAAAACACAATGGAATCAATGCGGTTGTCTTACCTGATTTACATAAAATCGATGCCGATTATCGCTATGTTCACTACTGCCCTAATGAGACAGTAGATGGTATCGAAATTTTTGATGAATTAGACTCACCTTGGCCAATTGTTGCCGATTTATCGTCAACCATTATGTCACGTGAAATCGACGTCAGCCGCTACGGTTTGATTTACGCTGGCGCACAAAAGAACATAGGTCCATCGGGTCTGTCGATAGTGATAGTGCGCGATGACATGTTAACACTGCCGAGTTTACCGCAGTCGTCCATCATGGACTATCGTTTAGCCGTTGAGCATGACTCTATGTTCAACACACCGCCAACCTTTGCTTGGTATCTCGCCGCTGAAGTCTTTGCTTGGCTTAAGTCCATTGGCGGCATTGCGAGTATTGCAAAAATTAATCAACAAAAAGCGCAGATGTTATATCAATGCATTGATGGTAATGCTTTCTACCGTAATGGGGTTGTTGCAGCGAACCGCTCACAAATGAACGTGACTTTCCAATTAGTTAACGAAGCGCTCGATAGTGAGTTCCTAAAGCAAGCCCAAATAGCTGGACTCGTTGCCTTAAAGGGCCATCGTATCGTAGGTGGTATGCGTGCTAGCCTCTATAATGCAATGCCACTCGATGGTGTAGTTGCTTTGGTCAAGTTTATGAATGAGTTTGCAAACAAACATAGCTAGGCTTAGCTGTATTGAGTTACTCACTAGCTTGCGACGCTTAGTGTCTAGGCTTTGCTGCCTGAATATCAACGTTATGCTTATTGAATGTTGATCATCAGTTAGCCATCCCAAGTTAGACATCCCAAAAGCGAATGCTCAAATGCATTCGCTTTTTTGTTGGCTGTAATTTATCGACAGTGGCGTTAAGCAAGATGACCTTGGGAAGAACCTTATATTAAAGATAACTTGGATTAAAAATGGCTTGGATTAAAAATGGCTTGAATTAGAGAGGGCAGTGAGCAAGCCTGTGAGCTGACGCGCATTACTGGGGAATATTCTCAGCAATGTGTTGGGTTGGTTGCATGCTATTGTTTATCATGCTTAAAAGTACGCATTTGAGTGTGCATAGAAGATAAATCAATAGGATGTCACAGATGGATTTGGCCAAGCTTTCGCGCATTAGTATGAAGCACTTGATCACTTTGCATGTGATGCTTGATACCCTGAGCGTAACCGCCAGCGCCGAACGTTTATGTCTTAGCCCCTCATCCGTCAGTAAAACCTTAAGCCAGCTCAGGGACAGTTTGAACGATGAACTGTTTTATCGTAATGGCAACTCACTGGTCGCCACACCTTTGGCAAGACGACTAGGGCCAAGCGTGCAGCAAATGATCAATGATATGAATCAGATCATGAGTCAAGATGCGTTTAATTCAGCCCATTTTGAGGGGCGTTTTTCACTTGCGATGCGCGAAAGTACCTTTGAACTGCTGGCCGCCAAATTAAGTGCCCATATTCTCAATTTGGCCCCCCATATCCATCTCGATATTTATAGTAAAGACAATATTGGTTTTGATGGACTCATCAAAGGCTCGTTAGATTTTGTGCTGTTACCCCACGATCTGAGTCAACCTAATCCTCTTCAAGACGATCTGGTGTGGGAAACCTTGTTCAGCGATGAAATGGTCTGTCTGATGAATTCGTCCCATCCCTTGGCTAAACAGCCGCAGATCAGCTTCGATAATTACCTAAGTTACCGCCATATTGGCATTACGGACACAGATCTGAGTACGCCATTTTTTGATATTTTGCTCGCCCAGCAATCTAAAAAACGTGCTGTACTCATTTCAGTCCCTGACTTTGGCAGCGCAGCGTTAATGTGTCACCACAGTGAACTGCTTTTCACCTGCTCGCGCCGCTGGGCATCTATTGCCAGCCAAGCTAAAGGCTTAACCGTTAAATCCTTACCCATAGAATATGGCAAAGTGGCTTACAGTCTCGTTTGGCATAGACAAAGTATGAAAGATCCCGCGCTGCGCTGGCTGTACGAGCAAATTTTGCTTTGCAGTCGCTAAATATAGCAAGAGGGTAAGATAAGATTGGTGACGCCTCGCTTTGCAAGCTTTGCGGCTAAGCGTTCAATATCGGCTTGTGTGCAGCTTGGCCACGTTAACGCGTCGTCGACAACGCCATGGTGGTGAAAGGCATTTAACTTGACCCGCATATCCGCACCTAGCTGAAGCAAATAGGTTGCCAGCGCTTCTATCTCCTGCTCATAATCCGTGATGCTCGGAATGTGCAGCAATCTTACTTCATACAGTTTTTGCTGCTGCGCCAATAGCTGAATGGATTTGAACACGGCATGGTTGTCGCGACCAGTAATGTATCTATGGGTATCTTGCTGCCACGCTTTAAGATCCACCATAGCGCCATCTAAAAACGGCAGCAGTTTATGCCAACCGGTTAGATTCAAACTGCCATTGGTATCGAGCATGCAAGTTAAGTGTGATAACGACTCTGTCGCCTTAATCCCTTTAAACAACGCAATAATAAACGGTAGTTGCAGACTCGCTTCGCCGCCGCTCACGGTAATACCATTAATAAAGTGACGCTGACTGTGCAGAATCCCTAGTATTTCCTCAACTGTGTAATGCGTGACCTTAGGGCTCGCTTGTTTCGGGCACACGGCAAGACAGTTATCGCATTGGCTACAACGCTCACTATCCCAGCGAATGCGAGGCTTGTTATAGAGGTTTATCAATGTCAGCGCATTGTCAGGGCAGGTAGCGACACAATCGCCACAGGCATCGCAAAAGCCTATCGTATGTGGGTTGTGACAGTTTTTGCATTGGTAGTTGCAGCCCTGCAGGAATAACACGAGCCTGCTGCCAGGCCCGTCAACGCAGGAAAAGGGCAATAGCTGACTGACCATTACTTGCCAATTCAAAGACACAAGGGGAGTGTTCATGGGCGATGACTCGTGCTTGGCGCTGCAATATCCCCGTATTAACTGCCGCTTCTGCGGCTAAGCCTGTGGTATTGAGGCGTGAGCCGCACTGCTTAAACGCTTCAATATCCGAGCGTTTTACCATATAGCCGGTCACGCGCATTAAATCGTTAGAGGCCACATTGGCGGTAAATTCCCTAAAGCCTAACTCAAGCGCCGCTTTACACAGTTGGAACATGGCTTGGGGATTGGATTTTACGGTTTCATCGATAGTCAAAATATCGCTAATCCCCGCCGTATAATACTGATGATGTTGCGCTAAGGCTTGAATATGAGCGATGGGATTGGGCTCAGTACCATAGGGAATGCGAACGCCTGGGGTCACGTCTTTATCGATACTGATGCCGCCCTGTGAATGCAGCAGTGCTCGCCCATGGTAACCATGCGCGACGGGTGTGGATTTCACTATGGCATCGAGCGTGGCAGAAATACGGTAGCCAAGTTGGTTTGCATCTGTCTGATGACCATAGCCAGTGTGTTGATCTCGTTGAGATAACTTCGTTGCATCAGTAGCCGTGAATGTCCGCAGAATATTCACGGCTTCTGCCATGCCGTAAATACCAAACATGGGTGCAAAGCGCGATTCATCAATCAATTGCTCTTTAACTAAAAAGCTGTCAAAGAAGTGTGATTCTTGATGCAAAAATGCCGAGCGTGCTTCAATGAGCTCGAAGGTGAGTGAGCAGTAATTTGGCAATACAGTATCAAAAAAATCGTTTATAGAATTGGCCTTTAACGCCACTTCTTTAAGATTAAGTCGAACTAAGGTATTGGCGCCGCCCGCTAATGGCAAGGCATTGTAGCAACTGACAATACCAAAACCGCGCTCATCAAACGCACCGGAATGCAGAGGGTAATTCGCGATATGCGGCTTACTGCACTGACAAATATTGGTGGTCGCAAGCAACAACAATTCATCCGGTGTGACGGCGGGGTCGTACATAAAGGTCAAATTGGGGGCAACTTGTTTTAACTCGGCATCAATGCGCAGTAGGGTGCGGCAAACGATGTTATCTGTAGGGCCAATATTCACATGCATAAAAGCATCGGGCAGGGTTCGGTCGAGCATGATCCAGAACAGTTTTAATTTACGATAAAGGACTTCCGCATCCATTCTTTCAACGAAAGGCATCAAAATGTCATCCAGCTGACCTAAATATACAGGGATATTGGTCACAGAAGGCACGTGGTGATAAAGGATGGTCAAGGCATTGAGGGCTTCATCTAAATCCTGCGCCGGTGAAAGCTCTAAATATTCTGAACCTTGATTTAGATAGCGAGCATAATCTGGCAACACATAGCGCGGTTTAAAAGGCGCATGGCCTTCAAACATATCGCAGATAATGCCGTCATTCATCGCGGCTTTTACCTCAGTCGATATCGGCATGTAGGGCAAGCTCGCCTCTGCCTCCAACGCTAAATAGTTGGATTTTTGCTTAGATGAAAGCTGCGGGTTGGTGACGATTTGCACTAATTTATCTTGTAATAACATGGCGTAATATCCGCAAGTTCTATGACGACCATTAATCTACTGGGCGACTCTGGCTTTAAAAAGTGAAAATAGCCGCAGCACTGATTGATGAAATGGAAATCCGCCGACCGAGGTCACAATTTGTGGTTTCTTGCGATAAAGCCGCGATGTCAAAATCATTAGAATGTGGTTTTACGATTGAAAATAAATGCTTGAAACAGTGAGACGTGGCGCATCTTGCCATATTTGGGGATAAAACGAAGAGAATAAAAGGTCAAAACTTATCGGGTAGAACGATTGAATAATTTAACACTTGAGGCGGTAAATGAACTCTGCTGTATTCCTTTATTGCGGGAGTACAGCAGAGTGAGCGGTGCAGATAAACTCAGCCGTGCTTAGAGCACTTTAGCAATTGATTGGGCTAAGTAATCGACGTTATCTTCACTGATCCCAGCAATACTGATGCGGCTTGAACCCACCATATAAATACTGAATTCTTTTTGTAGGCGCGCCACTTGCTCTGGATCCACCCCGAGGAAGGAGAACATGCCTTTTTGGCGGGCGATAAAGCTAAAGTCACGGTCTACGCCATTGGCTTTAAGTTTATCCACTAAAATGGCGCGGTTGCCGTTGATACGATCGCGCATTACTTTCAGCTCATCAAGCCATTCTTGGGTCAATTCTGCCGATCCTAAAATCGTCTCAACAATCGCGGCGCCGTGGGCAGGCGGCATAGAGTAGAGACAGCGAACCACATAAAGCAGCACAGATTGCGCGACATTGGCAGTATGGGCATCTTTGGCAATCACAGAGCAGGAACCGATACGCTCGCGGTACAGACCGAAGTTTTTCGAGCATGAGCTGCAAAGGATCATATTATCGACCGCTGCCGCCATTTTGCGCACGCCGTAGGCATCAATATCAACGCCATCACCAAAACCTTGGTATGCCATGTCAATCAGTGGAGTAAAGCCTTGCTCTTTTGTCAGGGCAACCACTTTATCCCATTGCACTGTGGTTAAATCCATTCCGCTCGGGTTATGGCAACAGGCGTGGAATAACACCACATCATCAGGACTCACCTGCGATAGGGCAGCAAGCATCTCATCAAATTTCAATGATTTGCTATCGTAGTCATAATACGGATAGGTTTTAACGGTAATACCAGCCGCTTCGAACAAACCGATGTGGTTTGCCCAAGTTGGGTCGCTTACCCATAACACCGCATTCGGGTTGCAGCGTTTGATAAAGTCGCCGGCCACGCGCAGTGCACCAGTACCACCGGGTGTTGAAACGGTGCGGATACGGTTAGCGATAATGGCACTGTGGTCAGCACCGAAGGCTAATTCTGTCATTAAGGTGTTGAATTGTGGCGAGCCTGTTGGGCCGATATACACTTTGGTGGTTTCGGTATCGAGACGGAATTTCTCGGCTTTTTTCACGCAACTGAGGATCGGGGTAACGCCTGTAGGGTCTTTATAAACGCCCACACCTAAATCCACTTTTTGTGGGTGGGTGTCTTCGCGGTACTGAGTCAACAAGCCAAGGATGGGATCTGCTGGCATTGCGATGAGTGAGTTAAACATAGCTCCATCTACCTTTCTGGTTATAGTGCAAACGTGATTGTTTGTATCAGATATGCGTTATTTATCGTTTGGAGCTTAGAATAGCGCGGAAAGGTAAAGTATTTAAAGTGAAAACTGTGATTACACACCAGTTATCTTGGCAAAAAAGTCTGCAAAAAATACGGTTAAATCCTAAATTAACCGCTTAAATTTTGCGTTTTTGTTATTTTTACACTGAACTCAGTAAATAATCTGACCAAAATGCCATTTTTCTCGAAAAAACGGTTGAATCCTTAGCGACAATCGGTAATTTTATAACGACGAAGCACCAACAAGGCCCCAATCTCCTTTTATTTGTAATCTTAACTTGACGCTGTGTAGCGTGAAGTTGCCATTTTGCGTATTCAGTCCGCGTGATCGTGATGATGACGCCCTATAGAGAAAGAAGATTTATTCATGAAGCAATTACGTCTTGAACCTGTTGTGCAAGTCCGCGGTGAGATCAATATTCCGGGCTCAAAAAGTATTTCAAATCGTGCCTTACTATTGGCCACCTTAGCCCAAGGCACGACCACGCTCACCAATCTGCTCGACTCAGATGATATTCGCCACATGCTGGCCTCCCTCAAGCAGTTAGGGGTGAACTACCGTTTATCGCAAAACAATACTGTGTGTGAACTCGATGGCTTAGACGGTGTGATCTCCTCTGAATCTGCGCAGGAATTATTTTTAGGTAATGCAGGCACGGCAATGCGCCCCTTGTGCGCCGCCTTAACTCTTGGCCAAGGCGAATTTACCCTCACGGGCGAACCGCGTATGGAAGAGCGCCCGATTGGCGACTTAGTCGATGCCTTAAGGCAACTCGGTGCCAATGTCGTTTACCTTAAAAATGACGGTTTCCCTCCGCTGACGATTAATGCCACCGGTCTTAATGGCGGCGATGTTGAGATTGCGGGTGACTTATCAAGCCAATTTTTAACCGCCTTATTGATGGTGGCGCCGCTCGCAAAGGGCAGCGTGAATATCCATGTCAAAGGCGAGTTAGTCTCTAAGCCTTATATCGATATCACTATCGCCTTGATGGCGCAGTTCGGCGTTAAAGTCATTAACCATAACTATGCCCGTTTTGAGATTGTTGCAGGCCAGCGTTATATATCACCGGGTAAAGTATTGGTAGAAGGTGATGCGTCATCGGCATCGTATTTCCTCGCGGCAGGGGCGATAAAGGGCGGCGAAGTCAAAGTCACCGGTGTGGGCCGTTTAAGTATTCAAGGCGATGTGAAATTTGCCGATGTGCTCGAAAAAATGGGCGCAGATATCGAGTGGGGCGAAGACTATATTATCGCGCGTGGATCTCAATTAACGGCGGTTGATTTGGACATGAACCACATTCCCGATGCGGCCATGACCATTGCAACTGCCGCGTTATTTGCTAAAGGCACTACGGTTATCCGCAATATCTATAACTGGCGTATTAAAGAGACCGACCGCTTAGCGGCCATGGCGACGGAATTACGTAAAGTCGGCGCCGAGGTTGAAGAGGGCAACGATTACATTAAAATCACCCCGCCTGTGGTAATTCATACCGCAGAAATCGATACCTACAATGATCACCGCATGGCTATGTGCTTTTCGATGCTGGCCTTTGCAGATTGCGGTATTACCATCAATGACCCTGATTGCACTTCTAAAACATTCCCAGACTACTTTAAGCAGTTTGCGAGTCTGCAAGGCTAATTCATTCTGTTTTGTTTTTGTAACAACAAGCGATGTCAAGAATAGTCAGCCGTATTTGCGCGGCTGCTAATCTTCATAAAAAATCCACGGATTTTGTTTGTCTTTTGTTGTACAATGCGGCGCGCTCATTTTCGGGGGCTCACTTGATGAACTCACGGATGATGGTAATTTTTTGCGGAGGAATGTATGTCTGAACGGGCTCCTGTAGTCACAATCGACGGCCCAAGTGGTGCTGGCAAAGGTACAATTAGTCAATTATTGGCTCAGCATCTAGGTTGGCAACTACTTGATAGTGGTGCTATTTACCGAGTTCTTGCGCTCGCAGCAATTCATCATAACGTTGAACTGGAAAATGAAGAATCTATCACGCTGTTAGCGGCACATCTCGATGTGAAGTTTTTAACAGGCAATGATACCGATCCGGTTCAAGTGATATTGGAAGGTGAAGACGTCACCACCGACATTCGCACTCAAGAGTGCTCAAATGCCGCTTCAAAAGTCGCCGCGTTTCCACGGGTGAGAGAAGCGTTATTACGTCGTCAACGGGCCTTTAAAACGGCGCCAGGATTAATTGCCGATGGTCGCGACATGGGAACTGTGGTTTTCCCAAGTGCGCCGGCAAAATTATATTTAACCGCCTCAGCTGAAGAGCGTGCCCAAAGACGCTATAATCAGTTGCAGGACAAGGGCTTCGATGTTAATATCGAGCGCCTTTTAAGTGAAATTATCGAACGTGATGACCGCGATATGAATCGTCCGGTGGCTCCTTTAGTCCCCGCCGAGGACGCGCTCATTATCGATACAAGCGGAAAGGGTATTGATGAAGTGTTAGCGCTTGCGCTTAACTTTATCAACCAAAAATTATCCGACACTAACTAAGTTAGCCCACCGGATAGGTATTCGTATTAAGGATGATACGGATAATTTGACTGACTCCACGTCTAGGACGGACAGTGGTTTAATAAAGAAAGTAACCTAAACATGACTGAATCTTTTGCTGATCTATTTGAACAATCCCTTCAAACTCTGGAATTCCGTCCAGGTTCTATCGTTCGTGGTACTGTTGTATCAATCAAAAACGGTATGGTACTGGTTGACGCGGGTCTGAAGTCTGAAAGCCCAATCCCAGCTGAACAATTCAAAAACGCTCAAGGTGTTTTAGAAATCGCTGTTGGTGATGAAGTTGACGTAGCTCTTGACTCTGTTGAAGACGGCTTCGGTGAGACTCAACTGTCTCGCGAAAAAGCGAAACGTCATGAAGCTTGGATCGTTCTGGAAAAAGCTTATGAAGATGCTGAAACTGTAATCGGTATCATCAATGGTAAAGTTAAAGGCGGTTTCACTGTTGAATTAAACGGTATCCGTGCCTTCTTACCAGGTTCTCTAGTTGATGTGCGCCCAGTTCGCGACACCGCTCACTTAGAGTACAAAGAATTAGAATTCAAAGTTATCAAGCTAGACCAGAAGCGTAACAACGTTGTTGTTTCTCGTCGTGCAGTTATCGAATCAGAAAGCAGCGCTGAGCGTGATGCACTGTTAGAAAACCTGCAAGAAGGTCAAGCAGTTAAGGGTATCGTTAAGAACCTGACTGACTACGGTGCATTCGTAGATTTAGGTGGTGTTGACGGTCTGCTACATATCACAGATATGGCGTGGAAACGTGTTAAACATCCATCAGAAATCGTCAATGTTGGCGATGAAATCAACGTTAAAGTACTGAAGTACGATCGTGAGCGCACTCGTGTGTCTCTAGGTCTGAAACAACTTGGCGAAGATCCATGGTTAGAAATCAGCAAACGCTACCCAGAAAACACACGTTTAACTGGTCGCGTTACTAACCTAACTGACTACGGTTGCTTCGTAGAAATCGAAGAAGGCGTTGAAGGTCTGGTTCACGTTTCTGAAATGGATTGGACTAACAAGAACATTCACCCATCTAAAGTTGTTAACTTAGGTGATGAAGTTGAAGTTCTGGTTCTGGACATCGATGAAGAGCGTCGTCGTATTTCTCTTGGTCTGAAACAATGTAAGACCAATCCATGGGATGACTTCGCAACTCGTTACAACAAAGGCGACAAGGTTTCTGGTAAGATCAAGTCAATCACTGACTTCGGTATCTTTATCGGTCTTGACGGCGGTATCGATGGTCTAGTTCACCTGTCTGACATTTCTTGGAACGGTACTGGCGAAGATGCAGTTTCTGAATACAAGAAAGGCGATGAAATCCATGCAGTGGTTCTGTCTGTAGATCCAGAGCGTGAGCGCATCAGCTTAGGTGTTAAGCAAACTGAAGATGATCCATTCAACGCATACTTGGCTGACAAGAAGAAAGGTACTATCGTAAACGGTACTGTTTCTGCTGTTGATGCTAAAGGTGTGACTGTTGAACTGGCTGACACTGTTGAAGGTTACATCCGTGTAGCTGACATTTCACGTGAGCGTATCGAAGATGCATCTACTGTCTATAATGTAGGTGATGCAATCGAAGCTAAGTTCATGGGTGTTGACCGTAAGAACCGCTCTATCAGCCTGTCAATCAAAGCGAAAGACGAAGCTGAAGAGAAAGAAGTAATGGCGACTCTGAACAAACAAGATGACGCTGTTATTAGCAATGCAATGGCTGAAGCGTTTAAAGCAGCTCGTAAATAATCGCCTGTTGTTTGGGGAGACTTCTCTCCCCATTAGGCGACTGTGTTTGGCTTGATAATAGGGGATAGCTAGGATGACGAAATCTGAACTTATCGAAAAACTCGCCACCAGGCAGTCGCAGCTGTCGGCGAAAGAGGTTGAAGGCGCAATCAAAGAAATGTTGGAGCAAATGGCAACAACATTAGAAAGCGGTGATCGTATTGAGATCCGTGGCTTTGGTAGTTTCTCGCTTCACTATCGTGCACCGCGGACTGGCCGTAATCCAAAGACTGGTTCATCAGTCGATTTGGAAGGTAAATACGTCCCGCACTTTAAGCCAGGCAAAGAACTGCGCGAGCGTGTTGACGCCGTTAATGTGTGATTGACCGCATAGTAAAAAGCCTCCGTTAGGAGGCTTTTTTGTATCTATTGCAAGGCAATGCTGGTCAGCTCAGTGAATTTCTTGGATAATCATTAAATTGAAACGCGTTTAGGGAGTGCAGCGTGAAATCATTTGTAGCAACTGTGCTTGTGGCACTGTTATTTATTCTGGCGTTGATCTTTGGCGCGCGTAACGAACAAGTGGTGACCATCAGCTATTTTGTCGCACAGGGTGAATATCGTTTACCTGTTGTGCTAGCGATCGTCTTTTTTGCTGGTTTCATCTTGAGCTGGTTAGTTGCAAGCTACTATATCGTGCGCTTGAAATTGAGCTTAGCGACAACGAGAAAGAAACTAAACCAAGTGATGGCTAAAGCCCCTCAGGATGTAGACGCCTAATATGCTTGAGATACTCTTTCTGTTGCTTCCCATTGCTGCCGCCTACGGTTGGTATATGGGGCGACGGAGCATAAGGCAGAATCAAAGCAATCAACGTAAACAATTGAGCCGGGATTATTTTACTGGCCTCAATTTCTTACTGTCGAACGAATCGGATAAAGCCGTTGATTTGTTCATCAGTATGCTAGATGTTGACGATGAAACCATAGATACCCATCTGTCACTCGGTTCGCTTTTTCGTAAGCGAGGCGAGGTCGACCGCTCCATTCGTATCCATCAGAATTTAATTGCCCGTCCAAACCTAGCCAATGAACAACGTGACATCGCTATGATGGAGCTGGGTAAAGATTATCTGGCCGCAGGATTTTACGATAGGGCCGAAGAGATCTTTATCAACTTGGTTAGCCAAGACGATCACAGTGAAGAATCTGAAACTCAGCTGATTGCTATCTATCAAGTGATTAAAGAGTGGCAAAAAGCCATTGATATCACTAAGCGTCTAAGTCGTAAACGTCAGCAAGTCTTAAAGCCGTTAACGGCGCATTTCTATTGCCAGTTAGCCGATGAAGCCAGCGACGATGCACAGAAGATTAAACTGCTGCAACAGGCGCTGAAGCAAGATCCCCAATGCGGCCGAGCGTTATTGACCTTGGCGAAAAAATACCTCGATATTCAAGATTATGCCCAGTGCAAGCAAATGCTGCTGCAACTGAAAAAAGCCGATATCGAGCTTTTTGCCGATGCAATCCCTACGGCCAAACAAGTTTATCGCGACACACAAGACAAAGAAGGCTTCCAAGAGTTACTGGCGGGCGCCATGGCCGATGGCGCGGGTGCTTCTGTAGTTGTCGCCTTAGCGCAGCACATGATAAGTCTGGATGAGATTAAAGCGGCAGAGACCATGGTGCTCGATGCCCTATATCGGCATCCGACCATGAAAGGTTTTCAGCACTTGATGCAGATGCATTTGCGTCAAGCTGAGGAAGGGCAAGCCAAGCAAAGTTTAACTATGCTAGAGCAGCTCGTTGAGCAACAAATTAAATTCCGTCCAAGCTACCGTTGTAAAGAGTGTGGTTTCCCTTCCCATGCACTTTACTGGCATTGTCCTTCCTGTAAAAACTGGGGCAGTATCAAGCGGATCAGAGGCTTAGACGGCGAGTAAATAAGATAATATCTATAGTTAGTGTAACTCTGTTGGAGAGATGATGACGACTAAACCTATCCTCGTAGCGCTTGATTACGATAACAAAAACCACGCTTTACAACTGATAGAAAAACTCGATCCCAACATGTGCCGCCTTAAAGTCGGCAAAGAAATGTTTACCTTGTTTGGCCCGCAACTGGTGAAAGATATCCATGATCGTGGCTTTGATTTGTTCCTCGATTTGAAATTTCACGATATTCCCAATACTGTCGCCAAAGCCGTGGCCGCTGCCGCAGAGCTGGGTGTATGGATGACGAACGTGCATGCCAGTGGTGGTTTAGCCATGATGGAAGCTGCCAAAAAGGCCTTGCTGCCATACGGCGACAAAGCGCCTATGCTGATCGCTGTGACGGTATTAACCTCCATGAGTGATGATGATCTTAAATTACTCGGCATCAATGTGCCTGCGTTTGAGCATGTTCAGCGATTAGCTAAGCTGACGCAGCAAGCAGGACTCGACGGCGTGGTGTGTTCAGCCCAAGAAGCAACAGCGTTAAAATCACTGTTAGGTAAGGACTTCAAACTCGTTACGCCGGGGATCCGCCCAGTTGGGAGTGATGCTGGCGATCAACACCGGGTGATGACGCCGCCTCAAGCGATTGCAGCGGGTTCAGATTACCTAGTGATTGGCCGTCCAATCACTAAAGCCGCCGATCCGTTAGCGGCATTGCAAGCGATTCACCAATCATTGGCATAAAATAATTAATCACACCCTGAGTGCATATCTCACAGTTCACGGAGAACGCCCATGTTTAATGCTACGATGTTTAACTATCAAGGTAAGAATGTTGTCGTTGTCGGTGGCACCAGTGGGATAAATCTCGCCATTGCAATTGCGTTCGCGCAGGCTGGCGCCAATGTCGCAGTCGCGAGTCGCAGTCAAGATAAAATCGATGCCGCGGTATTGCAGTTGCAACAGGCCAATCCTGACGGAATTCATTTGGGTGTGAGTTTTGATGTGCGCGATCTTAGCGCCCTTGACGTTGGTTTTGATAAAATCGCTTCTGAGTTTGGTTTTATCGATGTGCTAGTTAGCGGCGCGGCGGGTAATTTCCCTGCCAGCGCCGCAAAGCTTTCGGCCAATGGTTTTAAGTCGGTAATGGACATTGATTTGCTCGGCAGTTTTCAAGTGCTAAAGCAGGCTTATCCTTTGCTGCGTCGCCCCAATGGCAATATTATCCAGATTTCGGCGCCGCAGGCTTCAATTGCTATGCCCATGCAAGTTCATGTGTGCGCGGCAAAAGCGGGCGTGGATATGCTGACGCGAACCTTAGCGTTAGAGTGGGGCTGTGAGGGGCTGAGAATTAATTCGATTATGCCAGGCCCCATAGCTAACACTGAAGGCTTTAATCGCCTCGCACCCAGCGCCGCATTACAGCAGAAGGTTGCCCAATCCGTTCCATTAAAACGCAACGGCGCAGGTCAGGATATCGCCAATGCAGCATTATTCTTAGGCTCTGAATTGGCGTCCTATATTACGGGAGTTGTGCTGCCGGTTGATGGCGGTTGGTCACTTGGCGGCGCCAGTATTGCGATGACAGAGCTTGGCGAATTGGCCGCAAAAATGTAGTTTGGTTTTAGATGTTTGATATTCAAAATCGAGAACTTTGATTTTATATAGATTAAGTAGGTAATGATCCATGGCTAATGCATTACAAGAGCAGCTACTCAAAGCAGGGCTTGCCAGTAAACAAAAGGTTCGCGACGTTAAGACCCAAAAACGCCGTGACAAAAAATCACGAATAGATGATGGCTCCAGTGCTTTTAAGCAAGAAGTGGCCGAGCAAAAACGTCTTCAGGCGCTAAAAGATAAAGCGCTGAACGAACAACGTTTTGCAGAGGCATCAGAACGTGGACAGGTGCGCGGTTTAATCACAGAGTTCACTAAGTCTGCGATTAAGATCCCAACTTATGCTGAAGTGAAGTTTAACTATACTCTTGATAATAAAATCTATTCTTTATACATAGATGAAAAACTGCAGGCAGAATTGCTCAAAGGGCAGTTAGGCATAGTGCGCTACGAAGATAAGAGTTACTTAGTACCACATAAGTTAGCCGAGCGAGTGAAACTGCTGGTGCCGCAGTGGTGCGGTTATCTGTGGCAACAGGATGAATCTAAAGCTGTGGTGGTTGAAGATGATCCCTATGCTGATTATGCGATCCCAGATGATTTAATGTGGTAATAAGCACAAGCTTGTGAGCTAACGCTGCGACAATCCTGTGGTAAAGCTTATAAAATAGAGACCCTTAAGTTCAAGCTTAAGGGTTTTTTTATGGGTTGAATTTATACTTTGCTCACGTACCTCCATATTATTCGCGGCTGTATTTGTAATGAGATTGTTTTCTACAGTGAACTGGTATAAATTAAAACAACTGTTTTAATCCTACGTTTAAGAGTCTACCAATGAACCCTTATCAAGCTCCGTTAACGGATATGCGTTTCCTACTGGAACAGGTATTTGATGCCCCAAACACCTGGGCACAATTGCCTGAGATTGCTGAAATGGTCGATATTGACACGGCCAATGCCATTCTTGAAGAAGCAGCCAAGATCAGCAGTGAGTTGATCCATCCGTTGAACCGGACGGGCGATGAGCAGGGCGTGTTGCATCAAGACAATCAAGTGATTACCCCTGATGGCTACAAAGCCGTTTATGAACAGTATTCGCAGGGCGGTTGGATTGGCTTGTGTGGCGATCCTGAGTTTGGTGGCATGGGCATGCCAAAGATGCTGGGGATCTTAGTCGACGAAATGGCTTACAGTGCCTGTAATGCATTTACGCTTTATGGCTCGTTAACTGCGGGGGCGGCTTTATGTATCAATGCCCACGGCAGCGAAGCATTAAAACAAGCTTATTTGCCTAAGTTATATTCCGGCGAATGGGCGGGTGCTATGGATATGACAGAGCCGCAAGCGGGTTCTGATCTGCGTAATATTCGCACTCGAGCTTTACCGCAGGATGATGGTAGTTATGCCATTACGGGCAGCAAGATTTTCATTACGGGTGGCGATCACGATTTAACTGAAAACGTCATCCACTTAGTGCTTGCCAAGCTACCGGATAGCAAAGGGATTTCACTCTTCCTAGTGCCTAAAATATCGGTAAATACCGATGGCAGCTTAGCGAATGCGAATGGTGTATCAGTCGGTTCTATCGAGCACAAGATGGGCCTTAAAGGTTCAGCAACGTGTGTGATGAACTTTGATAATGCACAAGGTTTCTTGATTGGTGAACCCAATCGCGGTCTCGTGTGCATGTTCACTATGATGAACTACGAGCGTTTAGCGATTGGTATTCAAGGGCTGGGCAGTGCTCAGGCGGCGTATCAGATGGCAGCCGATTATGCTAAAGAGCGTAATCAAGGCGTTGCCGCTGGCGGCTCGCCGACGGGCAGTGAATCTGATCCTATTATCGTCCACGGCGATGTGCGCCGTATGTTGTTGACCATTCGAGCGATGACAGAAGCGGGCCGTGCTTTGTCTGTGTTTACTGGTCAACAGCTAGATTTGGCCAAATATGCTCAAGATGAAGTTAAAGCTAAAGCAGCGCGTTATGTGGGTTTATTAACGCCAGTCGCTAAAGCCTTTTTAACCGATCGCGGTCTTGATGCGACGATCATGGCGCAGCAAGTCTTTGGTGGACATGGTTATATTCGTGAAACGGGTATTGAGCAATTAGTTCGTGATACTCGTATCGCACAAATTTATGAAGGCACCAATGGCATTCAAGCCATCGATTTCCTTGGCCGTAAAGTCACGGGCGATAATCTTGCCGCATTAAACGAATTTGTCGCTGACTTGAAAGCACAAATGCGCGCATTTACTCACGTTGATGCGGTGAAAGTGGCCGCAGTATGCGCACGTTTAGATGCATTAGTC
Source organism: Shewanella sp. SP2S2-4 (assembly GCF_031932025.1). NCBI lineage: Bacteria > Pseudomonadati > Pseudomonadota > Gammaproteobacteria > Alteromonadales > Shewanellaceae > Shewanella > Shewanella sp. SP2S2-4. The sequence continues at coordinate 116,206 of NZ_JAUOER010000003.1, read as the reverse complement.
ATAGTCGCTGAGTCGATTAATGAGCACAAAGTCGCTCAACCTGCGCTTATCAATGCTTGCGCGGTCGACTTCTTAGATGCCTTTGGTTACACCCTGTATGGTTTCTACTGGTTGGCTATGGTCGATAAAGTCGCTGATCATGAAGATAAAGCGTTCGCCGAGCAGAAAGCCTATTTAGCTAAGTTCTATTTTGATAAGTTACTGCCTAAAGCGGATTACCATATTGCTCAAGTCAGAGCCGGTGATGCGACCACTATGGCGATGCCTGCAGAGTTGTTTTAACAAGGCTGTGATGGATTCGTTTAAATAAAAACGAAATAAAAACGAGAAAAGCACTGATGACTCAGTGCTTTTTTGTTTTATATCATGCTGTTTCTACTCGGCAGTATTTAATCTTGGACCGAGTGAGCAGCGGTACTAAGCGCTGCTGTGGTGGGGGATGGCACTTGCAGCACTGAAATCAATTGCTTGAGAAACTCGGCATTAAACGATGGTTTATGCTGATGTTTAAGCTCGGGACTCATGCCATTCTCAAGCACCACAAACAGGGTGTCACTGTGCTCAGGCAAACGGATAAACCCCGCTAAGTTAGACACGCCTTGCATCGAGCCTGTTTTAGCAAAAATTTGCTGTTTCAGCGGCGGCTTGTTGTAACCCATGCGATACCTTAAGGTGCCGCTTATTCCTGCTTGCGGCAGACTGGTCATTAACGGGCTAAAGCGGCTGTCCTTATGGATGAGTGCCAATACCGCCGCTAACTGCTGCGCATTGAGCAAGTTATAGCGTGACAGCCCTGAACCATCGACAATGTTAGCGTTACTCAGATCGACGCCTAACTCCGTTAAAATCCGCAGCATGGCTGCCGCACCATTGGTAAAGCTACCTTGGGTGTTGAAATAACTTTTGCCAAGCTGTTTAAACAGGCTATCAGCAATCAAATTATCCGACTTGAGCAACATAGTATCGAGCAGTTCAGGCAGTGGCGCCGAGCTATGGCTGGCAATCAGTTTCGCCTTTTGGGGCAAGCTAGTGCCGAGCTTAACTTTACCCGCCAGTGACATCTCACCTTTGAGCAGCGAGGTGAGGTTATCTTGGGCAAATTTGAACGGATCGCTGACCGCAATCGCCAGCCCAATCGCTTCACCGCTTGGATAACAACCACGTAGATGATAGTTGTTTTGGCCTAGTCGCACCAAATCGAGCTGGCAAAATTCACGACTCGCCTTGGGATCAAATACCGCATCGCTGCTGACTTTTACCCCATAACTCCCCGTGCGCAGGCTCACCTGTGAAGGTTTGTTGGCCGTGCTGGGGTTGAACTGACCATAGACGCAGTTTTGATTGATAATGTAACTCGACACAGGCGCGGCAAAACAAATGCCTAAGTCATCCCAAACCCAACCAGGGGCTTGCATTTGCTCTTGTTTATCGCCGAGCAAATACAGATGTCCATCAATGCGATTAATGCCTTGTTTCACGAGACTGGCAAAAATGGCCTTGAGATCGGCTTGAGTGAACGTCGGATCGCCACTAAAACGCAGATAAGCGCTGCCGGCGATATGGCCCTTGCGTATTGGTGCGTCCGTCCATAATTCAGTGACATAACGAAAATCAGGCCCAAGCTGAGTCATGGCACTCACAGCGGTGAGTAATTTTTGCGTGCTGGCGGGAATAAACAGCATCTCGGCCTGTTGGCTAAAGATCACTTGATTGTTAGACATGTCCATTGCCAGCAGTGCAATTTGCGAATGACGAGGGCTGATTTTGCCGACCGCTTGGCTAAGCGAAGTGGTTCGGGTCTCTATCGCTCCTGCGTCGATTTGATCAGCGCGGGCGATAGTGTGGCTCGCCGCTAAGAGTAGGCTGGCATACAGAGTGGTTTTCAGTAACGTTTCCATGTTAGCTATTGACCATTTTTATTAAGAACATCATGGGCCTGCAGGTTAAGTTCGATGCAATGTGGGGCTAATCCTCACTGCTGCCGTCATCCTTTTCCATCAAGCGATATAAACGTAGGGTAACAAACAATACCAGTCCGATAAACAGTGGCAGGATCAGTAATCCCAACTGAGCTTTAAAATGGAAAATACCCCAAGCAAACAGCAGTGTCAGCGCTAACGTCAGCAAAATTTTTTTGTTCATGGTCTTCGTCTTTTATCGTGTTGGTTTCATCGCAAATAGGCGTTTTAGTTTACGCTAAATCACTGGGTTCGGGGTAAACGAAATAGGTTTGAAGATTATTTTGTGATTTGGCCGACATTTTAGCGGATCTTCAGTAAAACCTGCGATGGTTTGTATGGGCTTGTCACGTTAAACATCACTTAATCCAGGAACTGTCCGATTAATATAGAACCGTTAATATTCACACTTTTACATTGCCCTTAACATGATATGTGTGCCGAAAAAACAGCCCTTAAATGTGGTTGTAATCCTAGCCTAAAAAATGGGATTTTTAGCTAAATAGTGGCGCTACGGTAGGATTACATCGCGTGAGGTCAAATTACCAGCAAAACCGCGAGGTTTAAGGAGGCTTTTGGGAGAAAAGTCTTGCCGAGACGAGGTGAAGTCGGTAATTTCTACCCCTTACGATTTTAGGTTCTTAGGTAACAACTAAACCATGCCACATATTAGTATGCGCGGCTTACCACAAGCGGTCGTTGCAGCGTTCAGCCAAACATTACTGCAGTCATTGGCGGATATATGTAAAGGTAATGCAGAGAGTTTCACGTTAGATTGGATCCCAAGCATCAGTTTTCGAAATGGAAAAATTGATCAACGCTTCGTCCAAGTTGAGTTACTCTGGTTCCCTAAGGACCCTGATATCCATCTTAAAGTAGAACAAACGATCAGGCAGGCAGTGACAGAGGCCTATCCAGAGTTAACACATATTGCTGTGATGTTTTTATCACTGAACCCCAGTGCTTCCTATCGGGGTGGTCAGCATGATTAAAGGAGGATGCCTTGCTAGATAAGCTTGGTGGAATAGCCGTTCAACCCGAGGCTTTAACGTGGTTGCTCACGCCATGCCGTTTCAAGGCAGAATTACTCGCTCGTATCGCGAGCGCCAAGCACAGTATTTATATTGCGGCGCTGTATTTAGAAGATGACGAAGCTGGCCGTGAAGTATTACAAGCCCTGATGGATGCCAAAGCGGCAAATCCAGCGCTTGATGTCAAAGTTTTAGTGGACTTTCACCGCGCAAGACGCGGCTTGATTGGCCATAAAGGCGATAGCGGTAACTATTTAATGTACCGCAAAGTGATGGCTGAAGCCGAACATCCTATCGATATCTTAGGTGTCCCCGTTAAGTCCCGTGAATTTATGGGCGTACTGCATCTTAAGGGCTTTATTATCGATGATGCGGTGATCTATAGCGGTGCCAGTCTCAATAATATCTATTTACAACAAAATGATAAGTACCGTTTCGACCGTTATCACTTGATTGAGTCGGCCGAATTAGCCCGCAGTATGCGCGCGATGATCCAGAAAAACATCATTGCTGATCCTGCTGTGTGTTCGTTAACCCAAGACGCTGAACAAGAAGTACTGCCGCCTAAGACGGACATGCGCAGCTTTAAGCTGAGATTGTCTGACGCTGAATATCAGTTTAAGGAAACCCGTGATGGCAATCGCATCACGCCGTTACTTGGGTTAGGCCGCAAGAAAAACTTGCTCAATAAAGTGGTTGTCGCCTTGGTGGAAGAGTCAAAAGACTCGCTGTTTATCTGCACGCCCTATTTTAATCCGCCGTATATTTTAGTGCGCGCCTTGGCTAAGCATTTGCGCAATGGCAAACGCATCGACATCGTTGTGGGCGACAAGACGGCTAACGATTTTTATATTCCGCCTGAGCAGGACTTCTCCACTATAGGTGCCTTGCCCTATATGTATGAGCAATCATTGCGTAAGTTTGCTAAACGCCAACAGTGGGCGATTGATAATGGTCAGCTGAATATCCATCTGTGGAAACACGGCATCAACAGTTATCACCTTAAGGGCATCAGTGCCGACGGTAATAAGCATTTGATCACCGGCTCTAACCTGAATCCAAGAGCTTGGGCGCTGGATCTTGAGAATGGTTTGTTGATCCAAGATGAAATTGGCTGCTGGAAAGCTCAGTTTGAAGCCGAGCAGACGTATATTCTTGAGCATACGCAGCGGTTATATCACTACAGCCAAGTGGATACCTTGCAGAGTTATCCTGCACCTGTGAAGAAGATCATGACCCGAATTCGTCGCCTTAAAGCCGACTTTTTACTGCGCCGCATTCTGTAACGCTGGGTTCTATAGCACAACGTATTTGCCAATATTTCTGTTTAAGTACAGTTTGTTACCGATTAAAAAAGCCCACATCAATGTGGGCTTTTTTGTTAAATTACGATAATAGATTTTGCTTAAGCTAAGAACGCTATGACTTCAATTTTTCGGCATTAAATCTATGGTTTTAAATCTATAGTTTTAAATCTAGGATCTTAAATTTAGGACATTAAATCTGTGGCATCAAATTGTGGTGAGTGTCATTTTGATCTCTGGCGTAATACAAAGACAAAATCACTAACACCACCATGACAGCGCTTAATAAACCTATGCTCAACTGGCCGCCCATAGGCACTAAAGACATAGTCAATGCGGCAAGTCCGGCACCAAAATTTTGTAATCCTCCCAGTAATGCCCCTGCAATTCCTGCTTGACGTGGAAATGGCTCTAAAGCCGCCGAGGTCAGGGTAGGGAATAGCATACCAGCGCCACTGAAGAATAAAATCGATCCAACCAGTAAACTCCAACCGACGACTAAATTGAAAAGCCCCGGGATCAACATGAATAAGGCGCCAGCGCCAAGCAGCGCAACACCTTGATAGATAACTCTTTGCGGCTTATTTTGTCGACCTGCGATCAGCGCGCCCAATAAATAGCCTGGAATCGGCGCCACAAAATAACAACTGACCATGAAGGGCGTCAGCCCAAGATATTGGCCATAGAGAACGCCGGCAATGGCTTCAAACGCCGCAATACCCGCAAAGGTTGCGATCAATGAAAATAGATAAGCTCGAAATGCTCTATGGCGCAGGACATGCCGATAGGATGCGATAACGGCTTGATGTTCCCGCTGCGCCTTAGGTAACGATTCTTTAAAGGCGAATATCAATAACAGCCAGACCACGGCACCGAATCCTGCTAACACCCAGTACACGGCTTGCCAGCCGAAGTAGGCCGCACTGGCGCTACCGATAAATGGTGCCAGTAAAGGTAAAAACACTACGGCCATAGAAACATAACTATTAAATTTAACCAGTCGGTCGCCAAAGTAATGATCGCGGGGAATGCTCCGGCATAAAGCGCCCGCGCTGGCTGTGCCTAATCCTTGGATAAGGCTCGCCATAATCAGTTGGTTAAAGCTTGTGGCCTGAGCCGCAAACACTGCACCTATAATAAAAATTGCGATACCCACGACGAGTGGCATTTTGCGGCCAATGCGATCTGACACTGGGCCATACACAAATTGAAACATCCCATAGGAGAGTAAGTAACAGGCCATCACTGCTTGTAGTTGACTGGCGTCCACATGGAGCCCGAGTGCAATTTGCGGAAGGGCAGGCACAAAAATCGTTTGCGCCATTTGGCCACAGGCGACCATAAAGACAATCATTAACAGTAAACTAGACTGACTCGCCGCTGGAGCGACATCGTGATGAATAGGAGAGTGTGGCGTGCCTGACATGATATTTCCGAAAAAGGTCACTTAAGGTATTTGCGCGCATCTTACTCCCTAAAAGCGTAACTTCAAGTGTCAATCATATTGATTTGATGAAATATTTTTTAATGCGATGCATAAGTTTTTCTCTTCATTTTTAGCTGTAAAGCTAAACTTACGTAGGGTTATTTGTCTGTTAACTAGGTCGAATAATTGCAAATCAATTAATACTCAGATTAACCCTGCACTGTCTATTTTATTACATGGGAGTTTGCTTAAAAATAGTGGCTATTAAGAGATTGGAGGTAAGCAAGTGGATAAGGTGCCTAATACAAGCCACCCTAAAAAATCACGCTAAAAATATGCATAAGGAAGAAATAAGAAAGGAGATAGCAAATCGGCCTATCTTCTTATCTCCTTTAATAGTCGCGATTAGCAAGATACTATTTTTGTAGTTTTTCTATGCCCGTTAAAATCTGATACCCCACAGTCACCCGTGGCGGAACGGGATAATTTTTATTGCTTAACAATACTATGCCAAGCTTTTGCGCAGGAATAAATGCTGCATAAGCGGCAAAACCGCCGGTTGAGCCGGTTTTATTAATCCACACATTTTGCTGCGGCGCGAGGGGCGGCACTATAGGTTTAACTGGCGTACTGCCAAACACCACTTCCTGAGTATGACCCTCAAGTATTTTATCAAGATCAATAGGATAGGAGTAATGCTCCCAAATCATATCTTGGGTCATCATGCCCACATCAAAGTATCCCGTGTGGGTCTCATCGAGTGCCGTTTGCAGTGGCTTAGCTAGCGGGTGTATTTGCATATTGGCCTCCACAAAATGCAGCAGATCTGTGGCTGTGGTTTTAACGCCATAGGCTTCATCGGCTAATACGCCGGGATTGACCCGCACTGGCATGTCTTGCTTATTGTAGCCTTGGGCATAATCAGCCATTTTGCTGCTCGGAACCTGGATATAGCTGCTTGTCATACCCAATTGTGGAAATAGTGTTTGCTCAAGTGCTTGCTGAAACGTTTTATTTAAACTCTGTGCGGCAATCATGCCGAGCAGGCCAATGGTTGGGTTCGCGTAATTCCTGTGAGTCCCTGGGGCAAATGACGGTTGCCAATGCTTAAGGTAATCCATTAACTCTGCGTTATTAGTTACCTTATCAGGAACTTGCATCGGCAGATCTCCCGCAGTGTGCGTCGCTAGATTGATGAGACTAATCTTATCAAAATGGCTGCCTTTTAATGCTGGAACATAATCGCTGGCCATATCCGTGAGTGTTAATTTACCTTCGCCCTGTGCGTAGTTAGCCAGTGTCGCGGTAAAGGTTTTACTGATAGAGCCAATCTCGAACAGGGTATGTTCTGTCACACTTTGCCCTGTGGTTTTAGAACTGACCCCATATTGGTAAAAATACTGTTTACCCTCAATGGTGATGCCAATCACCGCACCGGGAATACCGTACTCGGCCATCAGTGGTTTGACTGCGGAATCAACAAGTGACTGGATGTCTTTGGAATTAAGCGTTTGGGCCGTAGTGACATTAGAAAAAAGCGTTGCAGTGAGCAGTACACCGCTTAATAACGGCATGGTAGCGAGCAGGGTATGTCGTTGCATAATTGACCTTTTATCGAAATTGCATTTATAGAGTAGAGATTGCACACGATATTACGGTAATTCCCCATTAAGTTAGGTCCTTACTGATATTTAGCGTCAATATCCCCTCTGTAAGTAACTGAAAGGTTGGCCTCGCTAATCGAGTGTTAAATACTGCGTGATGACATGAACTTCAGTATTACAGTTGTTGCGATATTCTAAGAGATTTCCTTAATCATAATGCAAAGTTGAGTCAGCAGTTTATACCCTCAAGCACCGACACTTATGCCTTTTATCCCGATAATGCATTGCGCAGATTGCGCCATTTACGGCCAAGGGATAAACTGCGCCACCGCGAGAGGAAAGTGCTGAATAATTTAGCCGCAACCCCTAATAAGTTTGAAAGAGAATTGGTTCTTATGGCTTTAGCCCCACATGCAGTGCACCATTTATATCAGTACCGTAAGTCTATATCGACTAAGCCCTTCGGTGCCCGTGGAAAAAAACTGATCCGCTGTCCATTATGCCTATTAGGTGAGCAGTTCTGTACCTGTGCGCTGCGTCGTCAGTTACAGACTCAAGCCAGTTTCCTGCTGATCATGTACAACGATGAAGTGTTAAAACCAACTAACAGCGGGCGCTTGATTGCGGATCTTATCCCAGATACGCACGCCTATATTTGGTCACGCACAGAACCTGAAGCGGCATTACTTGCCTTGTTTGATTCGCCGCAATATCAACCTTATTTAGTGTTTCCAGCCCAATATGCGGAGCAAGGACAAACAATACTGAACCAAGTGCCTATGTCGACGTTAGTCGAAGGTAAACGGCCGCTACTGATCATGCTCGATGGCAGTTGGCGTGAAGCGATTAAAATGTTCCGTAAGAGTCCTTACTTGCATTCCTTGCCACTGCTTTCCTTCGATCCCGACACGCTGGCAACCTATGCATTGCGTAAAGGCAGCCATAACTTTCAACTTGGCACCGCCGAGGTGGCATCCTTAGCATTAGGGGCGATAGGCGAAGCGGCTAATGGTAAAGTCTTAAGTACGTGGTTTGATTTATTTGTTGAATCATCATTACTGGGCCGTAATCGACGTTGCCGTGAAGATCTTCTGCCAATCACAGATTTTACCAATGCCTTTGAACTTGCCTTCGAACAAGCCAATAACGACAAGCGTTAATTAATCTTCGAAATGAATGGGTAATATAAAAATTTAAGTCAGCGACTAACTTAAATAAAAACTCCCCTCACTTGAGGGGAGTTTTATATAGGCTAATGTTAGCTCTGGCAAGAAAGCTTTATTTGCGCTTTAACCAATGAAAATATATTCCTTAAATAACGTCTTAAACTGCAACTTCTTTACCATCTAATTTTCGAATTACCACAGTGGCGGCGCGAGGCCGTAATGTGATTCCGGCTGGTGTTTGTTCAGCGGCATTAGACGAATAAGGCCAGTTACCTGGGTGCTGAATGTTAGCAAATACCGAAGTGTAATCTGGGCTAATGGCAAAACCTGTCACTTCACAGTCGTTGGGACCGACGAAGAAACGCTTTAACTCCATTTGATTATCGGCCGTTACGCCTACTTGTTTCTCTTGGCCATCCACCAGTGTTGAAGGCACGATCGCGAGCATTTGATCGTTGGTTTCTTCGGCAACTTCTTTTGCGCCATTGTCGGTTTGAACCCACAAGATACCGCGTTTATCAAAGGCTAACCCATCAGGGCTGGCGAATTGATTGAGATCGGTTAAGCCTGACAAGTTGGTCTCAGCATTGCCATCGCTGGGTGATCCAAAAACAAAAATATCCCATGTAAATTCAGTCGCTTTGTCGCCTTCATCCCAACGAATAATATGGCCGAAGTAGTTTTTCAATCTTGGGTTAGCAGGATTCGCTTCGGTACGTTTCGAGTTGTTGGTCAGGGTCAAATAAGCAGAACCTGTGAATGGATCGACCGCGCACCATTCAGGTCGGTCCATAGGTGTTGCGCCGACTAGGTCCGCTGCGCCCGCTGTGTTTAAAATAATATCGGCCAAAGTTGCGAAGCTATCGCTTAAGGTTTTGCCGTCTGTGGTTTGGCTATCTAACGTCAAAGGCAACCAAATACCGCCACCATTCTCATTGAATCTAGCCGCGTATAAAGTGCCTTCATCCATGTACTTATCGCCAGTTTGCAGGCGGTTGCTGCTGTCAGCATCCTTTGCATCCCAGGCCGCATTTGAAACAAATTTATAGAGGTATTCGAATTGAGAATCGTGGCCAGAATAGAACACCACTGGCTTGCCTTCGGTCAATTTACCAAAGGTACAACCTTCATGGCGGAAACGACCAAGTGCTGTACGTTTTACCGCGCGAGAGGTGGCGTTGTACGGGTCGATTTCCACAATATAACCGTGGCCGTTTGCTTCGTTACGGTAGTCATCCTGAGCACTTGTGCCCGATGGCGTGACATCGAAACGCGCAAATTCATCGAGGCGTTCTTCATCATGACCCGCAAGATCGTCCCAGCCATAACGTGTACTGGTTTTACTGATCCCGATGCGACTCTGATCGGCGGTTAAGCTGCCACGATTGGCAAAATAGCCTGGCCAATTTTCTTCACAGGTCAGGTAAGTGCCCCAAGGCGTGTAGCCATTACCACAGTTATTTAAGGTGCCGCGTGCTTGGCTGCCGTCGGGAGAATAGCGGGTTTCGAGTAGCGAAGAGTAGGCCAGAGGACCGCTGATATCCATCACAGTCGCGCCAGTGAATCGACGGTTATGACCATCATTACTGACGACTTCCCATTGATTATTCATCAGTTTTATACGTACAACCGACACGCCATGGGCGTTAATTTCTTTGCGCACTTCATCGATCACAGTGCGAAGACCAGAAGTGGGGTCAAATGTCTGGCCCGTAGGATGCAAGGCATCTTCGTCAATGTATTCGTGGTTAATGCAGAGTAGGCCGTCATCACCCGCATCGTTTAATGGGAAGAAGTGCATGCCATCGTGGTGCATACCCACTGAGTTGGCTTGGTCATCGGCCGTATTACTACCATCGTTTTTCCATGGCGCCGCTTTTGCGTTTAATGGCGTGCCCCAAGGTGCTAACACCTGCGCTGTGTAACCTTCAGGCACGACAACCGCATCTAAGCGAGAACCCGCAACCGATGTAAAGTTAAGCTTGGCACTACTTTTAGTCGGTGGCACTGGCGTGACTGGATCGACAGGTGTAGCAATAGCTTCATTGTCTGAACCACAAGCGGTTAAGCCAACACTGGCAAAAGCAGTCATAGCGCTGAGGCCTAAGCCACTTTTTACGAAATTACGGCGAGATAAATGCTTATCCAACACTTGATTAAAGGGTTCATTATTACTTTTATTATAAAGTGTAGGATCAAAGGTGGCCTTACTCATGTTTTACTCCGGCTAGTACGATGAATTAAATTTCGTGCCTAAGGCTAAAGTACCAATATGACAATAAAGCTGATTTTATATTACAGGAATAATTTAAAGAGTAATCCAATCGATATGTTTGAATGATGTTAAATCTGGCGTGATGTATTTTTTAAGATAACAAGGCATAAAACTTAAAATAATATTAGTTAGACTTATTGCTCTAATTTGAATTTTGCAATAATTATAAAATATGAGTTGATAGTGAAATCATTATCAACTCATAGTGTTTTATCAGGTTAATATTCTTTAAATAAAAAGTTGAAATTATTTCTATGCTTAGAAAAACGATATTTATGCGGTTAGTTTTCCGATGAGTCGATGCTGTTGACACTTAATCTTTAACAGTTAAGTGTCAATCTTTAGGTTTTAAATAATGACGCAGTGAACGCGGATCGGTATGTCCGGTTCTGGCCATGATGTACAAATGATCTTTATTATTTTCATGGAGTTGTGTCACGCAACCACTACGCAAACTGTGGGCACCATAAAATCTGGCGGGCAATCCTGCTTTAGTACAATATTTTTTTATGATGCGATAAATATCATCGCCAGTAAGGAAACCACTATTTTTATTCAATAATGAACTCGCTCCGGAATGTCGATCCTTCATTTGATACGGCCGTAAATTTTTTCCATCACGGGAAAGCGATCTAAATAAATGTCCGTCTTCAATATTGGCTAGCGATAACCAATTTTTTACTGCATCGAGTGCTGCAAAAGGTTCATGATCTGGTAAGTCTTTCCATTCACGCAGGCCTTGCTGATTACTCTTCGAATAGGGCAAACGTACTTTTAATTTGTTACGCAGAAAACTGACATACTGAACTTTTATATCTGCAAGTTCAGAGCGGCGAAACCCACCTTGCAGTCCTAACTGAATAATTGCTTTGTCCCGCGCTCGGGTTAATGACTGCTCTTGTTCATCGATAGCCTGGATCAACATTTCCACTTCATCATACATAATGGGTTGCTGATCATAATCACTCACATAGCGAGATTGATTTCTGCTCAAACCGCGCATCACTCTGATCACCAGAGGATGTTCGGTAGGCGAGTGGAATCCCGCTTGAATATGATGGTAGCGAATTGCTGCTAATCTTGTGGTTAATGTTTGCTTAGAAAGTTGAACGCCAGTGCTTTCTTGGATCAATTCTTTTTGATGACCAATAAATGAAATTACGCTTCGTGGATCTGCGGGCAGGGCCTGCAGTTGGTGCTCAGCACAATAACGACTGAATACACTAAAGCTCGTATTATAAACACGGCGAGTGTTAACTGAAATTTCATATTCAGTTTCTTCGGCGGCGCTTAAATAATCACTTCGAACAGATTGGGGTAGGAAAGACTCTTCAAAAAAACGTGGCTGTTCAGCACGGTTATTATGGTGATGACCTGATCCAGTCGCTATTTCATTCGATATATTGGTGTTATTTTGAGCATTACTACTTGTCCGGATCATTTTAGACATGCCGTTGAAGTCACCTGATATCGAATTAAGAAGGCGTAATTATACGCAAATTATAGCTATACCTACCAGTGATAATCGTCATTATCACTGGTAGAGTGCTTATTTGTTTAAATAATCCTCTTTTATCAGTGAAGGGGAAATTAAATATCATTAAGTTGGATTGTTTAGTTTAAAAAATAGCCAAGATAAACCTATTCTAACAATGGCGATTAATTAAGCTGATGTAAAAATAAAGGCAATGATAGTATGAAATTTGTACTTTCTCTATGCAGTGGTTTCGAACTTGGTTAGCCACAGACGCATAATTTTAAAGAATGGTTTAACCATTCTATTGGTTTGCATGAATGGCATGCCGCTAAACTTGGCTTGTGTGTTGGGTGAAATTTAAGCTAATAACGACAACCGCTTATCTGATACTTGACGTGATATGCATTGAGCTATTTCTGCCTAAGGCAAAATGAAGCATAAGGGAGCGATTCCCAACCAATAAAATGGTTGAACCATATATTAATACTTATCGATTTGTACTAGCATGAGTTCCCATTTATTTTATCCGCATTGAACGCATGCTTAACTGAAGAAACGTATTTATGGAACCGCAAGCTTGGATATATCAACAAGACAAACCGACAGCAGGAAGAAAATTATTATTGCTTGAGGAAGCAGAATTAATTTTTACCTTACCCTTAATTTATCGCCTTATCAATCCTGAAACTGTGGCATCTAAACCAGATTGGTTTTGTGACGCTGAGTTACAAAGGGTTTCCTATACTGAGTTGGTGACACAATTAAATGAATTGGTCCGATTACGTAAAAAGACACAGCGACTCGACAACGAGCTTAAGAATGTAAACAAAATGCTCAATCAGTATTTTACTGATTTGGGTTGGCGCATGGTTCGTAAAGAGCTATCTCAAATAAAAAAGCGTCAGAAAAAATCCCATATAGAGGTAAGTAGGGATATTATTCAGAGATTAAAGCGTTATATGGAGACACAAAAGTTAGACAGTTTTGATCAGGCGATTGATAACCTATTGTCAGAACATGATGCCGATAACTCACAAAACCATTTGCTGCATCCAGATGACCTAGATGACAATATGAGTGTCGACGATATGCTTGATGAATGATCTCGAGCTTATCTCGTCCTGAAATAAAATGGGTAGAGTTAAGTTCTGTTAATCTTTATTTTGACGTCGCAATATCGCCTAAAATGGATTTGTTAATAATCGCTTAAATGAGCAAGTAAGCCGTGACTTATCTGTGCAGACACGTAAAATTGCTGTTAAGTTTAAAGGGATATTTTAAGTTTAAGACTCGGTAACATGGGGCATCAGAAATGAGTGTAAGCATTGAAAATGATAGAAAAATTGCTGTCTTGTGCCGAATTGAGCCTGGCTGTCTCGGACCTGATGGTGTGGATCATATTGAGGCTTTTTGTGCTTTGGCCCAGAAAGCGATGCAACATTTCGATGTCGATGTTGGCACTTGGTTGCTGATCCCACGATACGATAAAACCTTGGATGAGATGCAATACAGTGTTGCCAATAAATTACTTTCCCGCGAACAAGCGACTAAATATCTTGTCTCTATCGGACGTGATATTGATAGTTTTGAAGAAAGATTTCAGGATAAACTCACCTCGCTGATTAATTTATACCTTGCGAGAAAACCTTAAACTGAAGACTGCATGCGGCCGAGATTAACCTAAGCTCTAGCCTCGGCGCTTATATTATCCATCGCTCATTTTTTAAAGTCGTTTTTATTTTTGCATTCAAGTTTTTATAAAAACAGCCAATTACTTCTTATAAAATCAATAGATTAACTGTCACACTTTATCTGCGGCATCATGGTTTTCAACCGATAAATTCAGCTCCAAAACTCAGTTGTCGGTAATTAACTCCGTAAAGTACCTCAAAATTTGCTAGACTAGTCGACTCACTTAATGCTGAATCTTTTTCTTGCGGTATACCCGAATTTTTTGGGTGGTAAGGATGAGTGTAAAGGACGGTTGATGTTCAATCCCATTCCAGAAACCAATCCATACATTAGTTTGTTGCAGCAGGATTTCGGGTTTTCTGAATTTCGCCCTGGCCAAGCGCGAACGATATCACAACTGTTGGCGGGGAAGTCGAGTTTAGCGATTTTTCCGACGGGTTCTGGTAAATCCCTTTGTTATCAATTTACAGCATTGCAGTTACCCCATTTGAGTTTAGTGATTTCGCCTTTACTCGCCTTGATGAAAGATCAGCTGGAGTTTTTACAATCTAAGGGAATTCATGCGGCCAGCATAGATTCAACCTTAAGCGCCGAGCAGAGTCAGCAAGTGATGGCTGATGCGCGCTCTGGCAAGCTGAAAATTTTGATGGTGTCGGTGGAGCGTTTCAAAAATGAACGTTTTCGGCAATTTATTCAATCGGTTCCGCTGTCCATGCTGGTCGTCGATGAGGCGCATTGTATTTCAGAGTGGGGCCATAATTTTCGGCCCGATTATCTTAAATTGCCCGACTATCGGCGTGAGCTTGAGATCCCATTGGTACTGTTATTGACGGCCACAGCAACACGTAAAGTGAAACTGGATATGGCCAAGCGCTTTGATATTGCGCCTGAACACATAGTGCAAACGGGATTTTATCGACCCAATTTAGATTTGACTGTTCTGCCTGTATCAACGCAAGAGAAGAATGCCTTACTGGTTCAGCAGATTGCATCATTCTCAGGTGCCGGCATTGTGTATGTGACTTTGCAGCAAACCGCCGAAACGGTCGCACGACTTTTGAGCCAACAAGGTATAGTCGCCAGTGCCTATCATGCTGGATTTGAAGATGAAAAACGTCAACAAATTCAAAATGATTTTATGCAGGATAAGCTGCAAGTGGTAGTGGCAACCATCGCTTTTGGCATGGGAATCGATAAGAGCAATATTCGTTTTGTGATCCACTACGATTTGCCTAAATCCATTGAAAACTACAGCCAAGAAATCGGCAGAGCAGGGCGTGATGGTGCGTTATCCCATTGTGTCACTTTGGCCAATCTTGACGGGCTCAATACCGTTGAGAATTTTGTGTATGGCGATACGCCGGAGCGAGAAGGTATAGCACAAGTCATTGAGGCTATTCGACTTGAACAAGATTCCGGTCAGTGGGAATGTCAGCTCAATGGCGTGTCGACGGCGAGTAATATTCGCCAGTTACCGTTAAAAACGTTACTTGTGCAGCTAGAAATTTTAGGTGTGGTTAAACCGTTATTCGCTTACTACGCTGACGTTAATTACAAGTTTTTGGTCGACAAACAGACCATTCTGAGCCGATTTAATCCTGAGCGGCAGGCGTTTTTGACGCAGATTTTTAATCATACGCAGATGAAGAAAATATGGGGCGCGTTAGATTTTGATGCCTTGTACAGTGCGATGGGTCATGAGCGCAGCCGCGTGTTAGCCGCGCTGGAATATTTAGCTGAACATCAGTTGATTGAATTAGAGACTAAACGAATTACCGATGTTTATCGGGTGGATGTTGCCGCATTAGCGCGTCCCGAACTCATCGATGAGCAGTACCATTATTTTATTGATAAAGAGCAGAAAGAAATTGCGCGAATCGCGCAGTTAGTCCGCTTTTTTGAACTTGAGACGTGCTTAAGCCACAATTTATCCCGTTATTTTGATGATAATGAGACGCCAGCGGTCTGCGGTCATTGCAGTGTTTGCCGCGGCAATATTGCTAAGTTGCGCTATTCGACGGAACCAACTTGGCCGACAGATCAGCAGATATTGGCTTATTTGCGTGAGTTGAAACATCATTTAACGGCTAAGGGCATTGAGACTTTGTCACTCGATACCTATTGTCGTTGCCTCGCAGGCATGTCGGTTCCTTTAGTGAGTCGTTTTCAAGTGCGTAAGTTAAGTGGCTTCGGCCGCTGTGAAAAATTGAGATATGCTGAAATTAAACAGAAAGTTGAGTCACTGTTGTCGCAACTAGATGATAAAAGAGTTGAACATGAATAAGGCCGTAAAAAAGATGTTAGCCACCCATGAACATTTAGTTCACTCTGAAGGTGTGACTGTGGTTTCCCATATGCAAAGGGAAAAGGCAGAGTGGGTACAACATACTGTTATGATTGAAGATTGTGATGTTCCGTTTAAATTCAGACGTGTGAAAAAATATCGTAATCTGCAAGGGCAAAAGATCAATGTCATCTATTACCCAGAGACAGAAACAGTCGCGGGTTTTGAGATAGAAATCATGCAAGTTGTTAGAATTAAACGATTCTAGTTAATGTTCTTCGAGTCTTTGCTTTTATCAATCAGCAAAGACTCGAAGCGCATTCGATTGATGACTCGATCGTTAAAATCGTGCTACTTACTTGGAATATTGATAGGTTGAATCCACTTTCCACGTTCTGAAACGCAGTTCCGCGCCTTCTGGTAGATAAAATACCTTAGGTAAACGACTGTCGTAGCGCATTTTCAGTTCACCCGGAATACGAACAAAAGCTTCTTTCTTCGCCAATTCGAAACAGGCCATCATAGTGCTCGGCCCTTCAGCGATTTCATCCACTTGATAGTAGTTATAACCCCAACCTTGTACAGTCAGTTCCTTCAATTCCCCGTTTAATCCATGCTTATTGCAATCGACCATTTGAGTCTGGCCAATTTGGATTTCGATCATGTAGTCATCTTCGTTTTCTAACTTAGGCAAACTCAAAATGTGCTGCACCATACCAGCCGCCAGAGCAGGGAACATCTTAGTCGCTTCCTGTGCGCTGTAATCTTTTGGGTCAAAACGTTGAATGCTGATCATAGGCGCATCTAATCCTGTTGGGTGTGGCGGGCTGACTGCCGCAGCATTGAATGACAATAATGTAAATGCAAGGGGAACAGCGCTAACGCTAAATAAGGTCTTCAATTTCATCTTGTTTCTCCTAATCGAACTGAATGGATGTCGACAAGTTTGTCGTTGTTCTGCCCCTATAAACGCAGCAGAGGTAAAAAAGGGTTAAATTATTCAATAAAAAATCGATTTTTACCCAAATAATTTTTATCCATCTGAATAATAAGGCTGCAATAAAGCCAATCTTACTCTGCTGAATCAGCTGTTTTCACACATAAATCAAACGCTAATCCATTAAACCTTGCCTGATATCCTTTGCCTAGTCTAGCTGCCTATCTTAATTCACATATCAGCGTCTGACTGATGATAGGAGTACAGATGCATTATGGGGATCCAGATGCACGTTTAAAAGTTTGAAAACGATATATCTTGATAAATGACTAATTTGAACTTCATATATTTTGATTTTCAAACTATAATTCAGGCAACACGTTTTTTATCATTGATAGCGATGGACATGGAGTAGGAATTACACAATGAAATCAACAGCAGTCGAGCAAGCGACAGGGCATCAAGCTACTGCCCACCGCCAAGGGCACTCACTCGCCCAGTGGCAACACTCCCATGAGTTTTCGAGCCAGAACCGCGATGGCGAAAAGAACACGCG
Source organism: Shewanella sp. SP2S2-4 (assembly GCF_031932025.1). Taxonomy (NCBI): domain Bacteria; kingdom Pseudomonadati; phylum Pseudomonadota; class Gammaproteobacteria; order Alteromonadales; family Shewanellaceae; genus Shewanella; species Shewanella sp. SP2S2-4. The sequence continues at coordinate 98,496 of NZ_JAUOER010000003.1, read as the reverse complement.
TTATGTACTGTATTTAACTGTGATCACTATGGTGGCTGAAATTGCTGCCGGAACCATTTACGGTTCTATGGCATTGCTCGCCGATGGTTGGCATATGGGAACCCATGCCGCGGCCTTTATGATCACGTTATTCGCCTATTCCTATGCCCGTAAACACGCTAACGATCCTGCCTTTGCTTTCGGTACTGGCAAAGTGAGTGTGCTTGGCGGTTATACCAGCGCAATAGCGCTAGGACTTGTGGCACTGGTGATGTTGATTGAATCGGGAATGCGACTGATTAGTCCCGAGCAAATTCATTTCAACGAAGCTATTTTTGTGGCCGTTATTGGTTTAAGCGTCAATGTGCTGAGTGTATTTTTACTTAAAGATCATCATACCCACGACCATGGGCACGGACATAGTCACGCTCATGACCATCAAGATGATCATAAAGACGAATATGCTCACGCGCATCACAACTGCCAAGCACACACCCATGACTCACATGCACACGATGAAAGTCATCATGATCACAGCCATTGCCAACATGAACAGGATCACCAACATGCTGCAGAGCATGAGCACAAGAGCCAGAAGGCCCACGGTGGCCATGATCACAACCTACGTGCGGCCTATTTTCACGTACTGGCCGATGCGTTAACGTCAGTGCTCGCCATCGCTGCTTTGTTGTTTGGTAAATACATGGGACTAACTTGGCTCGACCCGATTATGGGGATTGTCGGCGCTGTGATTATCAGCCGTTGGTCTTGGGGACTCATTCAGCAAACCAGCCCTATTTTGCTGGACGGCGGCGTTAAAGCGTCATTGCAGCGTAAGGTCGTGGAAACTCTTGAGGCCGTACCGGATCATCAAGTGGCCGATTTACATCTTTGGCGAGTGAGCGCCGATCACCATGCTATTATGGTGTCTATCGTGTCCCATTCACCGAAAGATGTCAGTTATTTTAATCAGTTACTGTCACAATTTCCTGAATTGGCCCATATCACCATTGAACTCCATACTTGTCGTCAGCGCGAGTGTATAGCTAAGGAAGCCTAAATGACTGTTGAACATCATTCCTCATCAAACCTGCATGCAAGTGAGGCACATTTGCCTGCTGCACAATCAACAGCTGGACATTCAACGGCCGCGCATTCAACAGATCATGCATTAAATCATGTGATTATTGAATTTTATGAAAAGCTGTCGTCATGGGAGCACGCCATTGTACGTGACAAAGGTTTTAGTCTGTCGCAGGTGCACACGATTGAGTTACTTGGCGTGCATGGCGCCATGCGGATGAAGGAATTGGCGGACAAGATTGGCGTCACGACCGGCACATTAACGGTTCAAATCGATAAAATGGTAGAGGCACAGTGGGTCGTGCGTCGTCCCCATGAAACCGATCGCCGTTCGATTCTGGTGGAGTTAACCGATAAGGGCCAAGCTTTGTTCCTTGAACATGATGCTTTGCATCTACAACTCACCACAGATCTCACCGCAAAAATGAGCAGTGAAGAACGAATCGTGCTGCTTAATTTGCTGTCACGCATGAATAACGAGTTTTAATTGACCCTATATCATCGACTAAAAAGCGTCCTTCTCGGACGCTTTTTTATAGCACGTCATCTTTAAAAACGCGATTCATTCTAGATTAATCATCAGCCATTACAATATCTTACCTTTTGTTACATTCTTGTTGGATTAATAGTTGAACTGGATACCAATTAAGGTAATGTAAGGGCAGATCTCAAGATGGACTCTGTTTAAAAGGAATAGAATGAATAATAAATTACTGCCTTGGTGCATTGCAGGAGTGCTCGGAATGAGCGGTCAACTTCACGCAGAAGAAGATAAATACATTTGGTTGGAAGATGTTGAAGGCGCTAAGCCAATGGAATGGGTGAAAACCCAAAATGCCGCATCTGCCGCCGAAATTAAAGCGTTTAAAGGTTTTGATACCTTAGTGGCGAACAGTCTCGCCATCCTAAACGATAAAGAACGCATTCCCTACGCCACCCATATTGGTGACAAGTTATATAACTTTTGGAAGGATGATACCCATGTGCGCGGCATTTACCGTCGCACCACAATGGAAGAATATGCCAAAGCCGATCCTAAATGGGAAACCGTGCTCGATATCGATGCCTTAGGTAAAGCAGAAGCCGTCAATTGGGTATTTAAGGATATTAGCTGTCAGTATCCCGAAAATGAGCGCTGTTTTGTCTCATTGTCTCGCGGCGGTGCTGATGCGGTGGAAGTACGTGAATTTAATCTCAACACTAAATCCTTTGTTGCTGCCAAAGATAAACCATTCTTTTTAAAAGAAGCCAAATCGAGTCTGAGCTGGATAGATAAAGATCACGCCTTTGTCGGTACAGATTTTGGTGATGGTCAAAGCATGACGGACTCTGGATATCCACGGGGCGTTAAACTGTGGCAACGCGGCACGCCACTCGAGCAAGCTAAGCCTGTTTTTACTGGCGATAAGGCTTCAGTTGCAGTTTCTGGCTGGGTGTTATTTGATGATAAAACGCCGCTGAGTTTAGTCACCGAAGCGCATACTTTTTATACCGCCAGCCAATATGTGTACCAAGACGGTAAACTTATTGGATTGCCTTTACCGCAAGATGCTGAGATTAAAGGTTATTTCAAAGGTAAGTTATTCATTGAGTTAAAGAGCGATTTAACCAATCAAGACGGTAACTTTAAGCAAGGCGCGGTCGTGTATGCCGATGTGGCGGATCTTATCGCTCAAAAAGCCAAGTTCAGTTTATTTGTAAGCCCGACTCAAACCGCATCGATAGCGCAGCTCAGTTTTAGTAAGAGTGCAATTTTCGTTAATTGGCTCGATAACGTGAAAAGCAAATTAGTGCGTTATGAACAAGACGAAAAGGGCGCTTGGCAGAGCACTCACGTACCGTTTGAAGCGAATGGCGCCTTGACTGTAATGGACGTTGAGCAAGACAGTGATGATTTCTTTGTGAATTACACCAGTTTTCTTGAGCCTTCAAGTCTCTACACTGTGAATGCTAAAACCCTAAATCCAAAGAAAATTAAAGGTATGCCGCAACAGTTTGCGGCGGACAAGTTTAAAACCGAGCAATACTTTGCGACGTCTAAAGATGGCACTAAAGTGCCTTATTTTGTGGTGATGGCTAAGGATCTTAAGTTAGATGGCACTAATCCCACGCTACTTTACGGCTACGGCGGGTTTGAAGTGTCGCTGCGTCCATCTTATTCGGCCACCATTGGTAAGAATTGGTTAGAGCAGGGCGGCGTCTATGTGTTATCCAACATTCGTGGCGGTGGCGAATACGGCCCAGCTTGGCATCAAGCAGCGTTAAAACAAAATCGTCATAAAGCCTATGAGGATTTTGAAGCCATTGCTGAAGATTTGATTGCCCGTAAAATCACCTCAAGCAAACATTTAGGTATCCAAGGTGGCAGCAATGGTGGCCTGTTAATGGGCGCGGCATTTACCCGCAGACCGGATCTTTATAATGCTGTCGTGTGCCAAGTACCTCTGCTTGATATGTTTAGATTCAATAAGTTATTAGCAGGTGCTAGCTGGATGGGCGAATACGGTAACCCAGATATTCCTGAGGAATGGGCGTACATTAAAACCTACTCTCCGTACCATAATCTGCATAAAGACGTGCATTATCCCAAGGTCTTTTTCACCACTTCTACCCGTGACGACAGGGTTCACCCAGGTCACGCCCGTAAGATGGTCGCTAAGATGAAAGACATGGGGATTGATGTGTTGTACTACGAAAATATCGAAGGTGGCCACGCCGGCGCTGCAGATAATAATCAAGCTGCGGAACTTAATTCAATGGCGTTTGCCTACTTATTACAGCAGTTACGATAATCACCGCAGGGTTAACATGAATTGTTAACTCGTTGGTGATAAAACCGAGCAAGGCCCTAATAGGTTGGGGAGCAAAAAACGGTCGAACTGATTGAGGTTCGGCCGTTTTTTTAACTTTGTTTTTTAATTGTTAACATTAACCACAGATAATTTGAGCCATTGCCGAGAGCTTGCTACTATGGCGAAAAAATTTGACTGTTACAGCCTAAGATTACCTTAAGAATTGTAAGTTATTCTCGGCATACAACTAATTTGAGTGAGAGCTATCAGTGCTAGCAAGATTTAAGACTCTATCGGTGAATCGTTTCACTTTTATCACGGCGTTGTTTTACGTTTGTATTTTCAATATTCCTCTATTCGATATCATTAAAAAAGGCATCGAAAAACAACCTGATGTCGATCCAATCTTCATCGCCACGATGCCGTTGTTTTTAACTTTTGCCCTTAGTTTTGTGTTTTCCTTATTTACGGTTAAGTACCTCGTTAAGCCATTTTTTATCATACTGACCTTATTGTCATCGAGTGTGTTTTTCGCTGCTTATCAATACAATGTCGTCTTCGATTACGGCATGATAGAAAACACCTTTCAGACCAATCATGCTGAAGCGCTGATGTATGTGAATTTCGCATCAATAATCAATATGTTAATCACAGGGATTTTACCCGCGTACCTTATTTATAAGGCCGATATTCAATACCAGCCATTCTTCAAAGAGTTACTGCATAAAGTACTGTTTATGCTGACGATGTTGGCGGGACTGGCTATTATTGCTTTCTTCTATTTCCAAGATTACGCCGCTTTTGGCCGTAACAACGACGAACTAAAACGCTATATAGTGCCGACGTATTTTATTGGTGCGGCGTCTAAGTACATTAATGTGCATTACTTACAAACACCGATGGAATATCAGCAGCTTGGCCTCGATGCTAAGAATGTCAGTACTAACCCTAATGGTAAACCTAACTTGCTAGTGCTTGTGGTTGGTGAAACCGCGCGTTCGATGAATTATCAGTATTATGGCTATGACAAGCCGACCAACGCCCATACCCAAGACCAAGGATTAATAGTCTTTAAAGATACCCATTCATGTGGCACGGCAACGGCGGTATCTTTGCCTTGTATGTTTTCACGCATGGGACGGGAAGATTATGATTCTCGCCGCGCCTATGCCCAAGATACTGCAGTTGATGTGTTGAACCATGGCGGAATTAAAGTGCAGTGGTTTGACAATGACTCTGGTTGTAAAGGCGTGTGCGATCAAGTTGAAAACATTACGATTGATTTGAACAGCGATCCTGAGTTGTGTACTGGCCAATATTGTTTCGACCAAGTGTTACTCAACAAATTAGATGAAACCTTGGTCACTGCAGAACGCAAAGATACTGTGATTGTGTTGCATGTGATTGGTAGCCATGGACCGACGTATTTCTTACGTTATCCACCGGAGCACCGTAAGTTCACACCGGATTGTCAGCGCAGCGATATCCAAAACTGTAGCCCAGACGAGCTGATTAACACCTACGACAACACCATTTTATATACTGACTACATCATCAGCGAAGTAGTGAAAAAGTTACAAAATCAGCAAGATAAATTTGATCCAGCCATGTTGTATTTGAGCGATCACGGCGAATCGTTAGGTGAGAAGGGCATGTATTTACATGGCGCACCTTACAGCATTGCCCCAATCGAACAGACGAGTATTCCTATGCTTGCTTGGGTATCTGAAGATTTCAGTAAAGATAACCACTTAGACATGGCCTGTTTAGCTGAGCACGCGGCGAAGGGCGGTTTCTCCCATGACAATTTATTCGACAGTCTTTTAGGCCTAATGAATGTCAAGACCGAGGTATATCAGCCTAAGTTAGATATCTTTGCCAGTTGCCGAGGTTAATCAACCCATTAACTCATCAATATTGAGTCGCTAACATTATCGTGCGACTCAATGTTATCTTGTGACTAAGTATGATCTACTGACCAAAAGTTATTGAGTGATACCTCGTTAGTTTGTCTTAGTCGATCCAAGTATGAACTTCAAAGAGGATGGCAACATCCTCTTTTCTTTTGCGCCCTATCATAATAATTGATTTCTCCCATATCCAAATCCAAGCACATGAGTTAACTTAATGCATACAAAAACATAACAAGTCTATGGTTCGCGATTTATGCCTTCTACTGCAGAAAATAAAGAGCTTGATTCTGCCGCGCAAATTTTGCGTTTGGCCGTACCGCAAATGTCTGCCCTCGATATCCCCGTTACACCTGAAAACTACACTGTTTGGTATGAATATTTTGCAGGGACAAATCTCGATTTAAACCGTGCGATTGATGGCTTTCTGGCAAATTCGGTCTCTTTTACCAAGGAGGTCAACACCAGCCTGTATAAGAACTTCATTCAAGAACAGTCACCCGAAGTGATTGAAAATGTGCAGATTGAAACGCAAATCCTGATCAATAGTTTGTTAAGTAAAATCAGCCAGTTGAGTCAAGGCACTGCAGCGTTTTCAGGTTCATTAGCCGAGTTTGGTTTACGCCTACAGACGAATCCCGACATTAATACCTTAAACGAGCTGGTTGACGGTGTAGTCGATGAAATGCAGATGCTACTCATCAACAACCGTGAGATGGAGCAAAGCCTGTGCACCATGGGCCAAGAAGTGCAAAATCTTAAATCGGAAATGGAAAACCTGAGCCTGGCGGCGATGACGGACCAATTAACCTCGCTGCACAATCGCCGTGCCTATGAACTGAGTATTCAAGATCAAATCTACCTTTCCCAAGATCATCAAACCCGTTGCAGCCTTTTACTGATCGATATCGATAACTTTAAAGCCTTTAACGACACTTATGGCCATTTAACCGGCGATAAAGTGTTGGCCTATGTCGCATTAGCCTTAAAACAATGTGTGCGAGGGGATGACTTTGTGGCGCGTTATGGCGGCGAAGAATTTGTGGTGGTGTTGCCTAACACTCATTTTCACGATGCATTACAAGTGGCTGAAAATCTTCGGGAACGTATCTCTGAGCGCCGCTTAACCATAGGAAAAGACAAAAAACTTTCCCTTGGCGCCATTACTGTTTCGATTGGCCTTGCTTCATTGCAGCAAGGCGACGATGCCGAAACTCTATTTAGTCGCGCCGATAAGGCCCTGTATCAAGCCAAGTCCGAAGGCCGTAACTGCGTCAGGGGATAAAATAGATAGGATATAAATAGAGAGGTGATTTTCGGCTGAGTTTTGCTGGTTCAGTTACCATAAACAGCTTTATTTTGCTGCGTTTAATCAGCCAGCGGTGCACGGCCTTGGCTCATTACCCATACTCTTCTTAAGCATCTGACATTTTAAGTGATTAATTGATAAGAGTCAGTTGCATAAAAATTGAACTTTGTGGTTGTACTGTGGATTCCAGCAGATATGATAACAAAACGCCGCAAATCATTGCGGCGTTTTTGTTCGTCAGGATAAGGCTATTTATCAGTGGGCGACTTTAAATCCATATGCATTTTGATCAAATGCTCCTCCATATCGAAGGTCACCTTAAAACCAAGACTCTTAGCAAGGCTAGCCATATTGCGATTCTCGAACATGGTAAAGCCGGTGAGCACAGGCGTATCATTGGCTTGATAATACTTAATCAGTTTTTCGAGCAACAATTTACCTAAACCTATACCTTGATGATCGCCGCGCACAGCCATGGCAAATTCGGCCTCAGTATTGTCGGGGTCGATGGAAGCCCGTACTGCACCTAAGGTGATGTCATCGCCATCAGGACCTTTGGCGGTGGCGATAAAAGCCATCTCACGGGCGTAATCGATTTGGGTTAATACCGCCATTTCTTCATGGGTCATTTTAGAGCGCACCCCGAAATAGCGTTTGTATCTGTCTTCATCGGAGAGCGAATTATCAAAAGCCAAATGCTTGGGTTCATCTTCGGGCAGAATCGGCCTTAGCATTACCTTAAGGCCATTTTTAAGCTCGGCGAATTCTTCTAATTCCTTCGGATACGGCATGATGGCCATCCGTGATGAACTGTCGGCATTGGCGTCGTGCAAACGGATATTCACATCGAGCAGCGTAATGTTTTCACCCGCGGCTAATACTGGGTTTAAATCCAAAGAGGCGATTTCGGGGCAATCGATAATGATGTGGGATATTTGCGTTAGCATCACGCACAGGGCATTCATGTCTAAACCTAGCGGTAAATGCCTGTCCTTCAACTTATGGGTCTTTAACGCTTGGATCACCATATACCGCGCCAGTGCCATATTCAGTGGTGGCAGGGCAACGGCGGCGTCATTAGTTGGATCCCATTCTGAGCCACCTTCACCCAAACAAATCGCTGGACCAAAGACGGGATCGCTTATCACGGCCACGCGGATTTCCTGAGCGCCAGCGGTCAATGCCATTTTTTGCACTATCATACCTTCGATAATGGCTTCAGGATTGGCCTGATGCACCCTTTGGGTAATGGCACTCGCGGCGTGGCGGATATCTTCGGCAGAGGTTAGATTGAGCATCACTCCGTGCACATCGGACTTATGCAAGATATTCGGAGACTGCACTTTTAACGCTAAGGGATAGCCCGCTTCATTAGCGATGGCGACCGCTTCATCGGCATCTTTCACAAACCAAGTGTCTATAGTGTTCAGCCCATAGGCGCGCAAAATAGGACTCGCCTCATGGGTTTCGAGTACTGATTTTCCTTTCGCTTGAGCCGCTTGCAATAATTTACGCGCAGTGTGGCTATCTGTCGGAATATTGTCGGGGATCGATTGCGGTACTTCTTGCAGCAGTTTTTGGTTACGGCGGTATTCAACCATATGCATAAACGCACCCACGGCGCCTTCGGGCGTACGATAGGTGGATATGCCGCCCTTAGTGAAGCGTTTTCGCGCCTGATAGGCAGAGTCTTCGCCGCTCCAGTTGGTCAAAATATTAAGGCGATTCTTTTTCGGATGCGCATGGATCACGCTAATCAAGGCATCGGCGATTTCAACGCTTTCACCGAGCGCCGAAGGGGAGTGCAATACCAAAATGGCATCCAGCTCATTGGAATCCATCAAGATAGTCAAGGCTTTAGCATATCGCGACGCGTTTGCATCACCAATGATATCGATAGGGTTTTGCCTTGACCAAGTATTAGGTAACACGGCTTCTAATTTGGCTATGGTGTCATCTGACAATTCAGCCAATTTACCGCCGCGCATAATGAGTTCATCCACCGCTAACACCGCGGGGCCACCACCATTACTGATAATCCCTAAGCGTTCACCTTGCAGCGGATTGGAATGCGCAAGGCTTTCAACCGCGGCAAACAGTTCAATCAAGTCGTTAACCCGTAGCATACCCGCACGGCGAAATGCGGCTTCATATACGGCATCGTTACCGCCAACCCCGCCCGTATGTAATTTTGCGGCGCGGGCACCTTCGGCGCTGCGGCCAGATTTAATCACCAAAATCGGTTTATTGCGTGAGGCGGCTCGGGCAGCGGAGAGAAAATGGCGTTTCTCATTCACAGAATCGATATAAAGCATGATGGCACTGGTGCGACTGTCGCGACCAAGGTAATCAAGCAGTTCGTCAAAGTTAATGTCGGTGGCATCGCCCAGAGAGATAAAGGACGAAAAGCCAATACCTTTGTTATTAGCCCAATCGAGTACCGTTGTACAAATGGCGGCCGATTGAGACACGAAGGCAATTTTACCCGGTAGGGCGCTGGCATGGGCTAAACTGGCGTTTAATCCTAATGGCGGCAGCAACATACCTAAGCTGTTTGGCCCCAGAATACGCATCCCGTAACGCTTGGCATTTTGCATGGTCAGGTCGAGCAGACTCACGCCGTCTTCGTTAACTTCCTGCGCCATACCTGACGCCATAATAATCGCCACTTTACAGCCAAATTGCGCCAGAGTTTCAACAATCGCGGGTACACGGCAAGCGCGGGTACAAATAACCGCTAAATCGGGTTTGATGGGAAGAGCTTCGATATTGGGATAGGCAAGCACGCCCATTACTGCCCGATATTTTGGGGTGACGGGCATGATAGGACCCGAAAAACCACTGGAGAGCAGGTTTTTCATCAGCACATTACCCGCACGCTTTTCGGTATTCGAAGCGCCGATAATGGCTACGGAAGTCGGTTTAAATAAGGAGTGTAATGTACGTTGACTCATAAGCGATTCCATCCCAATCAATGACGCTTCCAGTGTAACCTAGGGTATGAGTACTGCCCAGTTTAAGTTTCGGGTTCGATTAAGGTAAGTTTATTAGCAAATCATGAATTTACAGTCATTTACTGAGAATCTGAGCCCAATTCTGTGGATTTATCCTGTGATAACTGCATTTTCCGCATTGCGGCACGTAACAATGTGAAAAATTTCACTTTCATGTTTGAAAATTGCTCAGTACCAAACTACTTTTTAATCACTGTACAATTATTGTGAAATCCATATGACATACAAGGATGGGGTCGTTGCGTTACTTGCGGCAGGCGTTGGATATTTACTGGGTTTAATCACTTTATTGGCTATCGGGCCGATTATATCCGTGTTGATTATGTTGCTTTGGCAATTTTATCAGCACAAACAAAAGCTATCAGTTCAACAGCACGATGATAAGTCCTCAAACAGCCAACTGGCCGCCGATTGGCAAGCCCACGTCAATCTGTATCAAGAAACGATCACCACACTTAACAGTTGTGAGTCTAACATTGATAGCGTGCTGACAGTGCAGGGCGATGCGGTCAATTTGCTAAGCGAATCGTTCGATGGCTTAGGGCGATTAATGACGGAGCAAACAGGCTTCATTTCAGCGCTTGTCCAAAGCACTGATGATGCAGAGCTATTCCATTCAGATCAAATGAAACAATTCGCCAATAATACCTCTCTGACCTTAGAGCGCTTTATTCAAACCACAGTAGATATGTCAGCATCTACTATGGAGTTGTTGGAAAAAGTGAATCTTATCTACGAGGCCATGCCCCAAGCAATGAAAGCCTTACAGGATATAGACCAAATCTCTTCCCAGACCAATTTACTCGCCTTAAATGCGGCAATTGAAGCGGCAAGAGCGGGCGATGCGGGCAGGGGATTTGCGGTTGTTGCCGATGAAGTGCGGGCTTTATCTACTCGAAGCTCAGGCTTTAGTGAAGGTATACAAAAACAGCTTAGATCGATTCAAACTCAGATTGAACAATTAACCGTACACGTGAGTAAAGTTGCCGCTCAAGATATGACTTATATCATAGATGCAAAGAAGGATATTGATACTGCACTTAAACATATTATTGTCAAAGCAGAGAAGGATTCTCATGTGATAGCACGCATAGATTCATCGGCACATGAACTCGAACAAGCTATCTCAGATACGATTCGAGGCTTGCAGTTCAGCGATATCACTTCCCAAAGTCTGATTTACACCAACCAATCCTTAAGTCATTTAAAAGAGTCCCTCAATCGCGTCGCCAACATGTCGCAACAGGAGTTTGGTATTGACGGCGATGATATCACGACACAAATGAGTCGCCGGCGTCAGGAGACGCACAATCCCGTATCAAGGGATCAAATTACCTGTGGTGAAATTGAACTCTTTTAAATAGGGATATCATAATGTCGAATATTCAAACGATTCCATTGCCAGAACGCTTTGATTTCTATTATCACAAAACATTTACGTACAGTTATCAAAGCATCATAAAACTGGAAGGTATTAATCATATTATTCTCGATTTTAGCCGAGTGCTTTATTTGGATAGTTCTGCTTTAGGTATGATGGTATTACTACATCGTAAGGCACAGGAGCTACATATTTCGACCTCTATTAAAGGTGCACATGGTCAAGCCGAGGAAATACTCAATATTGCTAACATGCAGAAACTCTACATTATAGAGAATTGCTAGTCATGAAATCATTAATAGCAAAGAAGAACTATATATTAGTCATCGATGACGATGTCATAATGAGCCAGACAATTAGTGACTTTATTCATGAGAAAGGTTACCACGTCATTGTCTGTAATAATCTTGAGGAAGCATTCTCAGAATTGTCACAATATAAGATTGACCTTATACTGATTAACTTTTGGCAGCCAGATGGTACAGCTCTAATTTTACTTGAACATTTAAATGAAGAAAAAATAACGACTCCAGTCATAGTGATCAGCAATACTAAGGAACATCAATCTGTATTAGAATGTTTTCGAATGGGCGTATTAGATTTTGTTGTTAAGCCGATTAACCTTGAGATATTTTGGTATAAAGTCGAGTGCTTATTAACTCGGGTTAAGTTACAGCATGAAGTTAAGTTACAAAGAATTGAACTTGAAAAAATGCTGTATGAGAAAGCCAGAGAAGAAAAAATGGCTAGGAACTTATTCGAGCACTTAGTCAATATTGATAATACCCAATTCGAGTTTGTTCGTACTTTCTGCCAGGCAAGTGCCAATTTTAGTGGTGACATAATCCTTAAAGGGTTAGCTCCTAATGGCAATTTTTTCCTTATGCTTGCAGATTCAACGGGTCACGGATTAAGTGCAGCAATGCCAATTATGCGTGTTGCAAGCACATTTAGAGCCATGGTTTCAAAGGGGTTTTCATTAGCAACGCTAATATATGAACTGAACTCAAAAGTACATAGAGAAAACCCTGATGATCGCTTTGTTGCTTGTATTGTTTTAGAAGTCGATTTTTTTCGAAAAAAAATACATATTTGGAACGGGGGGATGCCACCCGTATATATCAAAAATCATCTTGAAACTGAAACAGTCTCAGACCATTATCCTGTAAAAAATATCATAAAATTCAAATCAACAAACATGGCTCTTGGCATTTTGCCCTCCCAAACCTTCGTGGCGGATATTGCTACGGTTGATTTACCCGTTGTCGGCCATGCTTGTTTATTTAGTGATGGATTAATTGAACAATACACTAATGAAAACAAACCCTTTGGCATTGAAACTTTAAATTCATTATTTATCCAATACGCGAGTGAGCTTATCCCATACTTAACAGAAAACTTTAAAAAAGTTTTCGATGGCAAGCCTATTACAGATGATATTACAGTATGCACATTAGACTTTGAGCGATTGAATGAATGGCATCAACAGAATAATATCTGCCTTGTCCGGTCAAATATGGATGGCGAATTTGATTGGGAGGTCAAACTCGCTGGGCCTATGTTGTTAAGTGCTGAATATTTGAATTCTTTGAATCAATTCTTAGGTATGTTTGGATTTGCGACAAGTTTTTGCCAAAGGGTTTTTACTGTGGTTGCCGAACTATTTAGTAATGCTATAGACCATGGTGTACTAAAATTAGATTCTCGGCTAAAAAGTGATCCGGATGGTTTCGAACTGTACCATAGTATTAGAGACAGTTCTTCAGCACGACTCACAATGAATGATTGGGTAAAAGTGAGTTTAGTTTGGTGTTCCATAACGAATGAGTTGCATATATGTGTGGCAGATAGTGGTCAAGGATTTAAGGGATATAAAAATACTGTTGTAGATATCCCTCAGCTTTCTGGACGAGGGCTCTCACTGGTGAAAACATTATCTAAGACCTACGAATTAGTATCACCAGGAAATATAACGAAAGTCATAATGGAATAGCGCATGAGTAAAAAAATATTAGTGGTTGATGATTCCGCTGCGATTCGACAAATGGTCGAAGCGACCCTTAAATCGGCTAACTACCAAGTGGTACTGGCCAAAGATGGCCGTGAAGCCCTTGATCTTTGTAATGGGCAAAGATTTGATTTTATCCTGACGGATCAGAATATGCCGCGAATGGATGGACTGACCTTAATTAAATCCTTACGTGCTATGTCGGCATTTATGCGCACTCCGATCATTATGCTCACGACGGAAGCGGGCGATGACATGAAGGCGCAAGGAAAAGCGGCAGGTGCGACGGGATGGATGGTAAAACCCTTTGATCCTCAAAAGCTGTTGGCTATTACGGCAAAAGTGCTGGGTTAACTGCAACGGGGTGCGCTATGTCCATTAATATGGCCGAGTTCCATCAGGTCTTTTTTGAAGAAAGTCATGAACATCTTGAAAATATGGAACAATTGCTATTGGCATTGGACCTTGCTTCTCCCGATCCTGAAGAACTGAACACGATTTTCCGTGCTGCCCACTCGATTAAAGGTGGCAGTGGTATTTTTGGTTTTACCGCACTGACCAGTGTCACCCATGTGATGGAAAACCTGCTGGACATGACCCGCAAGGGCAACTTCCAACTCACCTCATCGATTATCGATTTACTGCTGAGTACCGTTGATACGCTATCCCATATATTGAGCCTGTACCGCGAAGAAGAACAAATTGATTGGCAGGAGGTGGAGTACAGTAAAAGCCAATTGGTCGCAGCGTTAAATGGCGAATCCTTTAGCTCATCGGTTGCAGTACGCAATGGCACTGATGCTGCTAATGCTCCGATTTCTCCCATTATCCAAGCCGAGTCAGTGCAGAAGGTGGAAGATCAGGGTTTTGGATTCTTTGAAGATGAAATGGCACGCGATATTGCCATTGAAGGTGAAGACTTTGGCTTTTTTGAAGAGGCTTATCAAGCCGAAGAAATCAGCGCACAAAGTGTCATAAATGATGTCAGCAATACTGAGAAAGCGGCAGAGCCCTTTGATTTCACATCCGATGATGAATTAGGTTTTGGCTTTTTTGAAGCGTTGACGCCGGAATCCTTCGCCAATGAAATCGAGTTACTGAGCTCAAAGCCAGTAGCGCCTAAGGTAGTCAAACCCACCACAGTTGCCAATCAAGCTAAAGTCAACGCAGATAGCAGCCAAGCAAAACGCGGCATATTTAAAGAAGAAGAGAGCGCTACTGACGCCAAAGTGTCGCCTGCTGCAAGTGTTCCCGCGAGTGTTTCTGTAAACCCCAGCTCGCCTGCTGCAATCCATTCAAATGCAACAAATTCAAATGCGGCACTCAGTTCATCCGCTATACCAAAAAATACGCCTTCAGAAGTGAAAGCAGCGGCTAAAAAACCTGCCGCGTCAGCTCCGGATGCCACCTTAAGGGTCGAAACCTCCAAAATCGATACTCTGGTCAATCTGGCGGGCGAATTGGTCATAACTCAGTCTATGTTGACTCTAATCGGGAATGAGTTGACTGGCGAGATAGGCGAGCGCCTTAAGACTGCACTCAATGAATTGGAACGTAATACTCGTGAGATGCAAGAGGCCGTGATGTCGGTGCGTATGCTGCCGGTATCTTTTGTGTTTAACCGTTTCAATCGATTGGTGAGGGATCTTTCTGAGCAGCTGGGTAAAAACGTCAATCTCGTGATTGAAGGCGGCAACACAGAAATTGATAAGGGCATGATTGAAAAGCTTGTCGATCCGCTGACCCACTTAGTGCGCAATAGCTTAGATCATGGCATCGAAAAACCCGACATTCGTTTGGCAGCAGGTAAAGCAGAAATTGGGCAACTTTCTCTCAGAGCGAGTCAACGTGGCGGCAGCATAGTCATTGCAGTGTACGATGATGGCGCAGGTTTATGTCGTGAGCGTATTCTCCAAAAGGCGAAAGAGAATGGTATTGCTATCACGGAGAATGCAAGCGACAAGCAAGTCTGGCAATTGATTTTTGCCGCAGGGTTTTCAACCGCGCAGGAAGTGACAGACGTGTCTGGTCGAGGTGTCGGTATGGACGTGGTGCGCCGAAATATTGAAGCCCTAGGAGGGAGAATCGATATTGACTCAGTGCAGGGTAAAGGCGCGACCTTTGAGATCCAATTGCCGCTCACCCTTGCGATTGTCGATGGTATGAGTGTGTCTGTTGGCAATCAGATCTACATTTTGCCCTTAGTACACATTATTGAATCCATTCAGCCGCAGGCAGAGCAACTCAAATTCTTGGCCAAAGAACGGCTATTAAAAGTACGTGAAGAATATTTACCGCTGCTTAATCTATATCAACTGATGGAAATTACCCCGAAAGCTCACAGCCCAGAAGAGGGCATAGTGGTATTGCTCGAAAGCAACCACAAGCGCTTTGGCCTGTGCGTTGATGCCTTAGTTGGCCAGCAGCAAGTCGTGATCAAGAGTCTTGAAAAACATTACCGCAGGATCCCCGGAGTTTCCGGCGCCACCATCATGGGTGATGGTAGCGTTGCTTTGATCCTCGATGTCGAATCGCTTGCATTGCACATCAAAAATTAAGGAACAGCAAATGGAGAGTCGATCAACCATGGCCGCCAAAGTGGAATACAGTTCCCAAGATGAAGTCGAGTTTTTGAGCTTTGTATTGGGTGATGAGCACTATGCCCTCGATATTATGTCCGTGAAAGAAATTCGCGGTTATGAGCCAGTCACTAAAATCGCCAACGCCCCCAGCTTTATTAAAGGTGTGTTAAATCTGCGCGGTGACATAGTGCCCATAGTCGATTTACGGATGAAGTTTGCTGTTGGAGCAGCCACTTATAACGAGTTCACTATCGTTATTATGCTCAACGTGTTCGAGCGCATTGTTGGCATAGTGGTCGATGCCGTATCCGATGTAATTAAGCTGTCGACGGAGGAAATCTTACCCGCACCAGAATTTGGTGTGGCATTCGATAGTCGCTACCTCAAAGGTTTAGCCACGGTTGAAGATAAGATGGTAATTCTGGTAAATATTCAGGCTCTGATCAGCAGTGATGAGCTGGGTCTAATTGATGCAAATAGTCTGACTGATCAGGAGCAATGATAATGGGTATCTTTAATATATTTGGAAATGCTGAAGCAAGCCTAGAAAAGGATGAAGAACGTCAGCGCTATTTTCAGCTACTCGATAATAGTGGCAACAGTTTCATGATTGCTGACAGTCAGCGCAATATCATCTATGCGAATAAAGCCGTCGTCCGTTTGCTGCAAGAGGCCGAGGACGATATTCGTAAAGAATTACCTCAATTCTCGGTTGCCAAACTGATCGGCAGTAATATCGATATTTTCCATAAAAATCCAGCGCATCAACGCAATCTGTTAGAGCGCTTGACTCAGTCCCATACTGCACAAATCACCATTGGCAAACGTACCTTTAGGTTGATTTTGACGCCAATTATCACGGCTGAAAATAAACATTTAGGTACAGGTGTCGAGTGGATAGATCGCACCGAAAGTATTGAAGCCGAGCGAGCAACCCAGCGCATTATGGAAGCGCTCAATAATACCAGTACCAACGTCATGATCGCCGATGCTAACCGTACCATTATTTATATGAATCGCTCGGTCGAAGCCATGTTACGTCAGTCTGAGCATGAAATTAGGCAGGCTTTACCGCATTTTTCTGTGGATAAAATCCTCGGCAGCTCGATGGACATTTTCCACCGCAATCCTGCCCACCAAGCGAGTCTACTCGATAAATTAGACCGCAAATATGAATCGCTGATTAAGGTGGCCAGCTGCCATTTCCGTTTAACGGCCAGCCCAATAGTGTCTAAAGAAGGCGAGCGTTTAGGGACAGTGGTTGAATGGCTCGACCGCACCATTGAAGTGCAAACCGAGCAAGAGATTTCCCGCATAGTGACCGCAGCAGCAGCGGGTGATTTCTCCCAAAGGGCGGACACCGAAGGCAAGCAAGGTTTCTTCCTGATGCTGGCGAACAACTTGAATTCGTTAATTGAAACCTCAGACCGTGGACTGCAAGATGTGGCCCGCGTGCTGATGGCGCTGGCGGATGGCGATCTGACTACCCGCATTTATAACGACTATGAAGGCACCTTCAATGATTTGAAAAACTACTCAAATCAAACCGCTGAAAAGCTATCCTTCATGATCCAAGATATCCAACGAGCTGCGGATACCATCAATACCGCCTCAGCAGAAATTGCCCAAGGTAACGCCGATTTATCCAGCCGCACCGAAGAGCAAGCTTCGAGCCTAGAAGAAACCTCCGCCAGCATGGAGGAACTCACAGGTACAGTGAAACTCAATGCGGATAACGCCAGTCAAGCCAATGCCTTAGCATCTAAAGCCGCTGAAGTGGCGGTGGACGGTGGTGAGCTTATCCAGCAAGTGGTCCAGACCATGGCATCGATTAATGAATCGGCGCGTAAGATTGCCGACATCATTGGTGTTATTGATGGTATTGCATTCCAAACCAATATCTTAGCGCTTAATGCCGCCGTTGAAGCCGCGCGGGCGGGTGAGCAAGGACGCGGCTTTGCAGTAGTCGCATCAGAAGTACGCAGCTTAGCCCAACGCTCGGCCAATGCCGCTAAAGATATCAAGGCATTGATCTCGGATTCTGTCACTAAGATCGAAAGCGGCAACAGCCTTGTCGGTAAGTCGGGCGATACCATGAAAGAAATCGTCATTGCCATTAAACGGGTGAACGACATCATGGCGGAGATTGCCTCAGCGTCCAATGAACAAGCACTTGGCATTGATGAGATCAGCAAAGCTGTGGTGCAAATGGATGAAATGACCCAGCAAAATGCTGCCTTGGTTGAAGAAGCGGCCGCTGCAGCTGAAAGCATGCAATCTCAAGCGCAACAATTATCAGACAGTGTTGCCAGCTTCCGCGTAGATGACGATGAGCAGCCGCATGTTGTTCAGCCCACAAAGAAAAAAAAGCTTACGGCAAACACCACCTCGCTGACGGTTGCTCGTATGCCCGTTAAAGCAAAAATGCCCATGTCAAAATTGAAAAAAGTGGATCAAGATGAATGGGAAGAATTTTAATTGAGCGAGCTTAAATCGTTGGAGCGGGAGTTTGCCTATACCACGGCGCATTTTAATACCGCGCGGACGACGCTGTATCGGTTTTCAGGTATTAAACTTGCCGATAGCAAGGATGCTATGGTGTACAGCCGTTTAGTGCGGCGGATCCGGACACTGAAATTGTCCGGTTTCTCAGCGTATTTTGACTATCTGCTCGCACAGGAAAGTGAACACCAAGAATTTATTAACGCATTAACCACCAATCAGACGGCATTTTTTAGGGAGCCACATCATTTCGAGATACTCAGGAAGTACTTATTGGAACATCCTGATACGAAAAGAATTTGGTGCGCAGCCAGTAGTACAGGTGAAGAGCCTTATTCGATAGCTATGGTAGTGGCAGAACACTTTGGCAACTTTAATACCCCCATTGAGATCATTGCCTCCGATATCGATAGTGGCGTACTGCATAAAGCCGAACAAGGTATTTATCCCCTAGAAAGAATTGAAGCGATCAGTGAGATACGTAAAAAACGATTCTTCCATCGAGGAAAAGGAGCTCAGTTTGGTAATGCCAGAGTTGCGCCAGAGCTAAGGCAGATGCTCCAGTTCACCCGCATCAATTTACTCGATTCATTTTGGCCGTTAAAAACGCCAATCGATGTGATTTTTTGCCGTAATGTGATGATTTATTTTGATAAAGAAACCCAGGAAGTCATTTTAAAGCACATGATGAACTCCCTGAGTGAGGATGGACTTTATATTGCGGGACATTCGGAAAATTTTAATATGTTTCCGCAGATTATAACGGCGGTTGGACAGACCACTTATCGAGCAGCGAAAGGGAGTTCGAGTGCTAAAACCTAATATCGAATATGCCGTTACAGAGCCGAATCGCTACCATGATAGTCATTTTGGTTGCGATGCGGTGAAGATCTTACCCGGCGAATATTTTGCCACCCGTGAAAATACCATGATAGTGACAGTGCTTGGCTCCTGCGTGTCAGTGTGCTTGTATGATCCTAAGCTCAAAATCGGCGGGATGAATCACTTTCTATTACCAAGCGATAACAGTAATAGCACTGGGGTGCTCGCCGACTCTGCCCGCTACGGTGTGTATGCAATGGAACTGTTATTAAATGACTTACTAAAACTCGGTGCACGTCGAAGCGCAATTGAGGCAAAGGTATTTGGTGGCGGCAACATGTTGCAAGGTTTTACACTGCATAACATTGGTGAGCGTAATGCTGAGTTTGTAATTGAATATCTTAATACGGAAAATATCCCGATTATTGCCGCCGATTTACTCGATGTGTATCCGCGCAAAGTGTATTTTTTCCCCCATACGGGCAAAGTGAAAGTTCGCAAAATTAAAAGTTTGCACAACAGCACGATCCTTGACCGAGAAAGCGAGTACCGCTTACGGGTTCGTAATCTCCCCACGGGCGGCGACGTTGAACTATTTGGTGATTAAGTTATGACGATCAAAGTGCTCGTTGTTGATGATTCCGCGCTGATGCGCAGCTTGCTCGGTAAAATGATTGAGGCTGACCCTGAACTGTCTCTGGTTGGGCAAGCTGCCGATGCCTTTGAGGCCAAGGATCTAGTGAATCAATTTCGCCCCGATGTGATCACCTTAGACATCGAAATGCCTAAAGTGGATGGCTTAACCTTTCTGGACCGCTTGATGAAAGCCAGACCCACAGCGGTAGTGATGATTTCTTCGTTAACCGAGCAGGGCGCAGATGCGACCTTTAACGCCTTAGCCTTAGGCGCGGTAGATTTTATCGCGAAACCGAAATTAGACTCGCCCCAAGGTATCCATGATTATCAGGATTTGATTTTAGATAAGATCAAATCCGCCGCGAAAGCCAAAATCATCAAACCGCAAAAATTTGTTGAGCCAACACGCCCAGTGTCGAGTAAGCGGCCGGTATTGGCCAATACAACCCTAACCCAGCATCTAGTTGCGATAGGCGCCTCTACAGGCGGCACCGAAGCCATTTTGTATGTATTACAGCATTTACCTGCGGCTATGCCACCGATAGTGATCACCCAACATATGCCTGCGGGTTTTACCCGCACTTTTGCCGAACGCTTAAATCGATTGTCGCGGATCACAGTCAAAGAAGCCGAGCACGGTGAGCGACTGTTGCCCAGTTATGCCTATGTTGCCCCTGGCGATCATCACCTTGAAATCATTAAAGTGGGCGGCAGTTATAAAGTGAAATTAACCCAAGATGAAAAGGTCAGTGGCCACAGACCCTCGGTCGATGTGATGTTTACGGCCTTGGCCCAATGTGCCGCGCCCAATATCAGCGCGATGATTTTAACCGGTATGGGCAAAGATGGCGCAGAAGGCATGGTGGCACTGCATCAAAAAGGTGTCACCACTTTTGCCCAAGATGAACAAAGTTGTGTGGTATTTGGTATGCCACGAGAAGCGATAAAATGCCGTGCGGTAGATTATGTGGTGGAGTTATCGCAGATGCCGAACAAACTTATCAACCACTTAAGCTCACTGTGATGGCGGCATTGAATGGACTTCAACATTAACCATCAATCTGGCGGTGAGCCAGATAATAAGCCATGACGGCTTGACTGATACTGTGGCTGGGTTAATTGAGTCAATTCTACTCACTTGGTGAAACCACTAATTGATTTCGGCCTAATCGTTTCGCTTCGTACAAGTGTTTATCCGCCAGTAATAAGCAATCTTGAAACTCTTCACATTCGTCCGAGAACACTAAGCCGCCGCTGAGCGTCACTTTAAACTCGACGCCATCTTCGACAAATACAATATGGCTAAAGCTCTCGCGGATCGCATTTAACTTAGCAATGGCCAGTGGCTTTTGCATATCTGGCAGCACTAGCATAAATTCCTCGCCACCGTAGCGACCGGTAAAGTCCGTTTGCCGTAAGGATTGTTGTAACAGATGGGCAAAGGCCAGCAACACCTTGTCACCACCAGCATGGCCATAGGTGTCGTTCACTTTTTTGAAGTGATCTAAATCGAACATGGCGATACAAACCTGAGAGTTAATTCGCCTCGCCACGTTATAGCAGCGCCTCGCGGCAACCAGAATCTGGGTATGGTTTAACAGCCCTGTTAGGCTGTCGCGGCTTGCCGAACTGCGAATATCATGGCCACGTTGGGCGCGGGAAATCACCTGGGCGACAAATAAGCTCGGCGCAGTTTGCTTCGAAATCAAGTCATCTGATCCCGCTTGTATGATGCTGACTTTATTCTGCATCGTATCATCAGAGCTCAACACGAGAATTGGGCTAGAGGTGTATTTATCCAGTTGGCGTATCATTTTTGCCAGTTCAAGCCCGTTCACCTCAGGCATGTATAAATCGAAGATAAACAAATCGGGTTCAAACTGCTCAAGGGCAGGCAAAACTTGCTCGGCGCTCGATAACCCTTTCACCATCAAACCGTGACTGCGTAACAGGCTTGAAAAATAATCCACCATAGACTGTTGATCATCCACCAGTAACACCTTCAAGGGCTGCTTCTCTGACATCTTGAGAGATTGATGGATTTTGCGCACCAATAAAGTGGTTTCCGCAGGTTTAACAAAATATTCGCTAACGTTGGCGCGAATGGCCAACAACCGCATGTCAAAATCCCCGCGCGAGGATAAAACAAACACTCGGGTATTGTTCTTTTCAAACTCAGTGGCGGCTTCGAACAAGGCCTCTTCAGTCCAATCGGGCAGAATTAAATCCAATAGAATAAGATCGAAGGGCGTTTCATTTTGCACCACCAGAAAGCTCGTGAAATTCAAAAAATGCTGCACACTAAAACCGAACTCTCGCAGTTGCTTTGTGATCATTGCGCCGACATTACCATCGTCTTCTATGATGGCAATATGATGATCATGCCGCGCCTTAGCAGGTTTATAGGGACTTTGCTGCATTTGCGCCTCCACCACTGGCGCCGAAGGTTGACCGCGCATATTGTTTTGCAACAACTGGTGGAAGAGGGTATCTAAGCCTTTGATAGTAGGAAGTTCGGGAGCTGGCGCATTGAGCAACCCTTTAAGCTGCAACTCAAGTTTATCGACTATGTGTTTGGTATCCGACAACCCAAAGGTCTCGCTCGATCCTTTTAAGTTATGCACCTCACGATACACAGCCGACAACATGTGTGCATTCCAATTTTTACGCAATGAAATCCACAGGGTAATGATTTGTTTCTTTTTATCCGGCAGTGCATGTAAAAACTGTCGTTTAAGTTGCTCTAACGAATCTTCAAAACTCATAGGCAATAGATATCCTAAATGATTGAGCCCTAGGTTTCTCCGTGTGGTCGCTACCTCGGGACGATAAAACCCGTTTATACCGATACTGAAATTGACACTGTTCTCAACAGAAGGATGTAACAGATTCAATCAATTGCACGTATTTTCTCACTGACTAATAGAGTGTAAACCACTGCGAAAAAAACGACGGGGAAATGCACAGATGCCACCCGCCTAAATAGACTTCCTTTTTCAATCGCCAATACTCGGGTTGTGATATAAAACAGCAAAACGCAAAATATTTTATGCAAAACAGCAGGATAATGATGATGTGTATTTTGTATCAAAAGTGATTGTGATAAGTTAGCGTCATTAAAAACAATCACTTGTTGCAAAAGGATTTTTGTCAGTGAGCATAGCGTTTTATAATGGCCATGCCGTAACACTCTCGGCGCAGTATTTGTCTAAAACCTTTGAAGAAGTGCATTCAAGTTGGTTACATCATCTTTTGCCGATCCTCGCGAGAGACAAACTATCGATATTGGATGTGGGAGCGGGCTCAGGGCGGGATGTGCATTATTTAGCCAAAAAAGCACAGAGCAAAGAGACGCAAATTTTTGCAATCGAACCTGCTATTGCTTTAGCGAAAATGGGGCAGGTGTTAACGCGGGATCTACCCGTTCGTTGGATTGAGGATAGTTTACCTCAGCTACAAAAAGTAGTTGGCCTAGCACAACAGTTCGATCTGATTTTACTCAGCGCTGTGTGGATGCATTTATCTCCCTCTGAGCGCCCACTCGCACTAGCAACACTCTCAGGTTTACTCAATTCAACGGGCCTTTTAGTCATCAGTTTGCGCCATGGTCCAAGCCCCGATGCCCGCGTTATGCACCCAGTCAGTGCAGATGAATTGCTCGCACTGGCTGCAGATTGCCAGCTAGCACTCAAAGATTCGAGCCAAGATGAGACTGACAAACTCGGTCGCACACAAGTGCATTGGCAGACGCTAGTTTTTACATCCAAACTGATGCAAAACGTAAATGCACCTGTAGCAAGCGTTATTATTCAGGAGCGACTGAATGCCGATTGATGCGAGAAGACAAGTTGAATTTATTAGCTATTTACAACGTCTGTTAGTGGAAGGTGATTTCGTTGCAACATACAAATTTGCCTTACTGCATGCGATCGCAGATGTCTGCATCGAACGGCCATTAATACTTAATGCCGATCCTGAACAGAGAACCGCCATCAGTATTGATGAGCTGGTAGAAAAGTTTATTGAACTCTATTGGCAACACTCTTTACCTTTTGGTGCCGTTAATGCGCATTTTGTTCTACTTCAAAATAATGGAAAGCAATCAGCCTTAATCAACAGTTTGATTGAGCTACGTAATCAAGGCGTTAACAGTTTATCCCAGTTAAAAGCGCATCTTAGTTATCCAGCTTTATTGCGTAAAACACGCGCTACCTTTAAAGAGGGTCCGTTATGGCGCTTACAAATTTTGTCCCGAAGCGCAGATTGTTTTCTTTATCCCCATGATAAAACGAAAAATTACATTGAGTTAAATCCGGGCATAGCATTTTGCTTCAGGCGATTTCACGATTTAGTGGTGTCATTGGCTCGTACTCAATGGGTGCAGAAAGTCGCCGAATTTCCCGCAAATCAGGTCGTTATTGGCAATAAAGGCAATTTAAGCGAGTTTCTATTTGGCAGTGACCGACAGACGATTACTCACGCCAGACCTGTACTACTTGATATCCAAAAAGGCCAATGCTTCTATTGCCATAAGTCATTAAAAGAAACTGGCGAAGTGGATCACTTTATTCCTTGGACACGATATCCTAATGATTTAGGGCATAATTTTGTTCTCGCTCATAGCAGTTGCAATAACAATAAACGCGATCATCTTGCCGCTCAGCACCATAAAGATAACTGGTATGAGCAAAATATTATCCAGCACGGCCAAGCGTTGCACTCTGAACTCAGCCGATATTTCGTCTGTGAGAGTGATCGCTCTGAAGCCATTACGACTTGGGCTTATCAGCTTGCAGGACAAAATCGCTCGCCTCTATGGCTCGGTAAAAAGACCTTTGTGCCTTTTAACGCGATAGATAATGACTTATCGAGCACAGCAATTTAGATATTGAGGAAAACGGGCGATGGATAGCCGATTTAAGCGTAGTTTTTTGATGTTGTTCATCATGGCGATTTTAGCGCTACTGATTGATCATTATCATGGTCGTTGGTTTCGTGTTGAGTTTTCCCAAGTATTTGCAGAGCTAGCTCAGCCGTTGCAACAAGTTTGTATAAAACAGAATTGGCAATGGTGTTCAGCGAGCTCTATGCCATTAATGACTCGTGTTAATGATCTGCCTAATATTAAGCAGCAAGTAGATGAATATCATGGTGAAGATCAGTACCTAGGTTGTGATTTGTTGACTGTGCAAGAAGGACGCATTGCACAACAAAAAGTGGGGGGGGTTTATACTTGGGTTGATGAGAATGGCATAACTCATTTTTCTGATATAAATCATGCATCAGCTGAGAGTAAGTTAACTCAATATACTGAACCTAAATACAATTTCGAATTGAACATTGATTCCTTAGTCAGTACTCCACCGCCATTTTTTAGGGACCGACTGACCAGCACTATCAATCAAATCGATCAAATTTATCGTCAATATCTACCCAAGCGCACCCTACAGCCCATTAAGGTTAACTTGATGCTTGCAGGCAATTTAACTGCCTATAATAAACTTAAAAGACAGTACGCATCCACGGTAGGTGCAAGCCAAGGATTTTATTCAAGTCAGCATAATTTGGCCGCAGTTTGGCACAGAGAAGATGCTCAAGCGTTTCGTACTGCAATTCACGAAAGCGTTCATGTCATTAATGCGGGTCAATTTGGTCATACTCCGCGCTGGTTTAATGAAGGCATGGCGGAATATTTTGAATCGCCCGCTTTTCTAGCAACGATTGATACAAATAATCGTTATGATGCCATCATTCAAAACAATTCCAGCCGAGGTCACTCATATCGTGTCGTTGACGAATCTATTTCTTTATCAATGGGATTGAGTGAACTATTAACGGCTTCAGACCATGATTGGCAGGGGCAAAAACAAGCTGCGTTATACCAGCATGCTCACAGTTTTATGGCTTTCCTCTTTAGCACTCGCCAAGGTCGAGTGACCTTAAAGCAGCTTTTGCTGCAATTGAGTGAGCAACGCTGCCAAGCTAAAGTAATCGATGAACTATTTACACGTTATCCTGATGGTATTAAACAACTGGATCATGATTGGAAAACGTGGCGTTAATTGAGTTTAAAAATCTTAATTATCTATTTTTAAAGGAAAGGTATGACAGAGTTACTAAAAGGGATTATTTCACTTTTATTGATAATACATGTCTAGTTTTGGAGGTTCGATGATGAAATCGATTTTCTTACTGCCCATATCTGTGCTTGTGCTGATAGGTTGTACAACGCCTAAATCGCCAAGCGAAGTGTATGACGAGTACAATGCTAAGGTACAGCAGGGGATGAGTTATCAAGAGGACAAGGCTTACTATACCCAACGTAAGCAAGCGGATGTTGAATCTAAGTTCCCACAGTATATGCAGCAGATGAAGCAGTCCCGCGATGAAGTGATCGCATCTTATCTTTCATTTTCAAAAGCGGCTGCCAAGTGCAAAGCACTCACCTTAGTGTCGCAGGTGATAGATGGGGATACGGCCGTCCTTGAATATGCACAAAAAGATCTTTGTGGTAATGCATCGGAGGCGAATGAAAAACAAAGAATTAGTATGATAAATGAAGGTGGTTGGAAAATTGATGAGCTCCAAATTAGTCTCTAAATCACTTGGAATGTCGTATCAATGACAGGATTTTATGAGTTTTTTAGCCTGCCAAACGGAGTTGAGGTTACTTGTCCCCATTGTGCTGGCTGCGCCATTTTTACCTTTGCCCATGTTTTTCGTTTAGAGAAAAAAGATGTGCATTTATTTGAGGGTCGGCAGTTTGAGATCAAGCAGTTTAATCAAAGATTTGCCCATAAATGGCCTGGTGTGCTGTTTTTCCCTCCGCTATTGGATGCTTCTTGGCAGGAAAAATTGCCAGAAAAATACCAAGGTACTTCGACTTGGGAACATAGGGCGAACAGTGCTTTTACAGATGGTACAGATCTTGGTCTTATTTGTTGTTATCAGTGTATGGCAAAACAGAAACATCGACTTGAATGGCCCAATGACGCATTTTATTCCCTTGAGTTTAAAGGTCATTCACTTTGGGCATTTAATAAACAGATGATGCTTCAGATCCGTGATTACATTCAGGCTAAAGATCGCAATGCGGTATTCGAGTCAGAGCCGATAGTCATTCGACATTTGCCGACAATTTTTAAACTGGCTAAAAATCGCGAGATATTGGTTAAAAAAATTAATAAGCTAATTTATAGCCCATAGTTTCTACATACCAATTTCAAAGACTTGTGTGGTCAATCTCATCGAGTAGTTGTGTTAAGTTGTCTGTGACTCGGATATTTGCTTTTCTATTAGTTATTACAGTTAGCGGGTCTATTATCATGTCGAAATATCATATTGGCACTACCGAAGATGAATTCGAACCCGGTTCTGGCGGCCATATACTTCGTAACAAACTCGCGATAACCGATGAAGAGGATATGGCAGAGGTAGAGACACAGTTGTTATTAAAGCTTTATGAGTACGTGTTTCAATCTGGTGTTATTGAAAGCGAGCATCTATCGGTTGGTATGCTCTTTGAGTGGCATCGAAAATGGCTCGGTAATGTTTATTACTGGGCTGGTGAGCGGCGTACAGTCAGGTGGTTTCGAATTTACGGCAGCGGCTCAAATACTTAAGTGTCTCACTCAGTTTGAAAAGGAATATTTAAGCAAGTTCAATGGTTTAAATTCATTTTCTAGAGACGAAGTTGTGAGTTACTTGGCTGAAAGTCATGTGGAATTTATCCTAATTCACCCATTTAGAGAGGGAAATGGACGTTTGTCACGTTTGATACTCGATGTGATGGCAGTAAAGGCGGGTTATCTCCCACTTGATTATGGGATTTGGGAACAAAATAGAGATTTTTATTTTAAGTCAATTCAAGCAGGGTTGGGTGGGGATTATCAACATATGGCTCGTTTGGTAAACGATGTGCTCAGCGCTAAAAACGAATGAAGTTTAGGCTAAGGTCAAATGACTGAAACGGCTTTTTTTGGCCTTCAATTTTGCTTCAGCTTCAGCCGTAGTTTTACCCGTCTCAATAGCGGTTGAACTGGCCACAGCGCGATAGAGTCGATTTTGAGTCACTTGTGTGTTTTTTGATTTAGTTTTCATAGGATCAACCTCAATTAAGTGCATGAATTATAGCACTCTAGATAACGAATAGACAGCTGTGTATCCAAGGCCCAAAGCAGCAATACTTCATGTTTTACCAATCATATCGCTCTTTAGATATCGATAAAAAGTCGTCAGTAGGTTCTCCAATGACGACTTTTTTAATCAAGGTGACATAGCCGATTAAGGTTTATCAAAGCACAACATTACGCGCTTTTTCTCGCTTCCATTTCAGCTTGGCTTGAAAGGTACTCATCGAAGGTACCTTGGAAGTTAATTATTTTTTTATCTTTAATATCAATGATACGTGTAGCGAGTGACGATACAAACTCACGGTCATGGCTGACGAATATCAAGGTGCCTTCAAAGTCTTTCAACGCATTGTTTAATGCTTCGATAGCTTCCATGTCCATGTGGTTGGTCGGTTCATCCATGATCAGCACGTTGATGTCTTGCATCATTAACTTGCCGAATAACAAGCGGTTTTTCTCTCCGCCTGAGCAGTTACGGGCCTTCTTGTTGGCATCGTCTTCGGTGAACAGCAGACGGCCTAACATGGCGCGTACCATTAGATCGTTATGCTTGGGTTGGCGCCATTGTGACATCCAATCCATTAGCGTGTAGTCATTATCAAATTCGTCACTGCTGTCTTGCGGGCAGTAGCCGATTGATGCGTTTTCTGACCACTTGATCACGCCTTTATTGTGTTCTAAATCATTGACTAAGCAGCGCAGGAAAGTAGTTTTACCCACGCCGTTCTCGCCGATAATCGCTAATTTTGCACCGGCTTCGAGGATCAAGTCGCCGCCTTGGAATAACTGTTCGCCATCAAACCCGTGGGCTAGATCTTCGAGGATCAGCGCTTGGCGATGCATTTTCTTGCCGGCATCGAAACGAATAGAAGGGTGGATACGGCTAGATGATTTCACATCATCGAGTTTAATCTTGTCCATCTTCTTAGCACGCGAGCTAGCTTGCTTCGCTTTAGAAGCGTTGGCACCAAAGCGGTTGACGAAGTCTTGCAGTTCTTCGATTTCAGCACTTTTCTTGGCGTTGCCCGACAATAATTGCTCGCGGATCAAAGAGGATTGGGCGAGGAAGTATTCGTAGTTACCTGGGTAAATGCGCAGTTCGCCGTAATCGATATCGGCCATGTGGGTACAGACGGCATTCAAGAAATGCCTATCATGGGAAATAATGATCATGGTGCATTTACGTTTGTTCAACTCGGCTTCTAACCAGCTAATGGTATGGATGTCCAAGTTGTTGGTCGGTTCGTCGAGCAGCAGAATATCTGGGTTGGCAAATAGCGCTTGGGCTAACAAGACCCGCAATTTCCAGCCCGGTGCCACTTGTTGCATTAGGCCGTAATGGAAAGATTCTTCAATACCCGCTTCGAGCAGGATTTCACCGGCGCGGCTTTCGGCGCTGTAGCCATCCATTTCGGCAAATTCACTTTCAAGATCGCCAACACGCATGCCATCTTCTTCAGTCATATTTGGATTAGCGTAAATGGCATCGCGTTCCTGTTTGACTTTCCACAGGGCTACATCACCCATGATCACCGCATCGATCACACTGTATTGTTCAAACGCGAACTGATCTTGGCTTAGGGTACCGACTTTTAAGCCGGGCGTGATGGACACATTGCCAGAGGTTGGCGCTAACGCTCCGCTGAGGATCTTCATAAAGGTCGATTTGCCACAGCCATTCGCGCCGATCAAACCATAGCGGTGACCATTGCCAAATTTCGCTGAAATGTTTTCAAACAATGGCTCAGGGCCAAACTGCATCGTGATGTTCGCGGTAGAGATCAAAGGAGCTTTCCTAGGTATTTGCTAACGGGGATTGTGACAAACAAGCCTCAAAATGAAACATGCGCTTCACCCACTCTAAGCCAAAACATTAAAGTTGGGATAATAAGGTCGCGGAGTATACAGACTAAGGGCTAAAGATGCGAGCAAGTATGTGATGCGTAGCCATAAATCGAGCCGTTTCAGTTGCGTTTATTTGCGGATCGGTGAAGGCGTGAGTTTATAGCTGTTTGCATGATATCGCAGATATGCCGAGCTAAACTGCCAGCTTACGGTAATATTTCTTTGTACTAAAGCCAACGCCAAACCTTGCTAGCGCAAATAAAAGAAGGCGTTTAGCGTATTTACCGTTATTATTCCCGCAGTTTTGTCGAGCAGCAGATTTTACGGCTAAAATTTAATGGCTCAGTTTGAAAGCTTTAGGACCGTAAGATCTAAGTGTCGCGAGTTTTGTAGCGAATTAAGTCACTCGTTTAACCACTCAATACCGTAAACTAATACCTTAAAATCAGCCAATTGGGCTGGATTTGGAATTCCCATGATAGAAGAGCAACAGAACAACCCATTACACGGCCTTAAACTCGAGACAATGATCACTGAGTTAGTCGATTTTTATGGTTGGAAAATTTTATACGCGGCATTAAAGCTAGGCTGCTTTAACACTAACCCGACCATTGAGGCCTGTATCATTTTCCTCAAAAAGACCGAATGGGCGCGGGAGAAAGTGGAAAACTTCTACTTATACCGATTCAAGCGTATGCCTAAAGCCGTCGGTGAGCAGTTTGATCTTAAGCCACGTGAACGTGGTTTTGCCTCGGGTATCGTCCCGCGTAAACCGATGGAGCTAACATTAGCCTCTATCGCTGAAATGCAAGCCAAAGCCAGCGCCGAGTACGAAGCGGGTAACCGCCGTCCAAATTCTGGCAAGCGCTTTGGTAATGACGCGGGTAAAGGCGCTGGCAAAAAAA
Source organism: Shewanella sp. SP2S2-4 (assembly GCF_031932025.1). Classification (NCBI taxonomy): domain Bacteria; kingdom Pseudomonadati; phylum Pseudomonadota; class Gammaproteobacteria; order Alteromonadales; family Shewanellaceae; genus Shewanella; species Shewanella sp. SP2S2-4. Next base: position 67,596 of record NZ_JAUOER010000003.1, on the reverse strand, counting down.
CTGCGGGTGGACGGGGAACGGGTTCTGGCTATGGTTCGTCCAATAGCAGCTCACAGCGTCGCAGCGAACCCAGACATGATTCAAAAAATGATTCAAGAATGACTGAGCGTTCAGGACCAAGCCCATCGACGGATGATAACGATCCTTGGGGTACTAAGCGCAGTTAATTCGATGTTAGTCGCCCTGAATGAAGTTATTGTTTAACTGTGTGATAGACGATTTAGGCGGGTGTAAACGAAAGAGGGTAGCCGTAGTTCTCGGCTAACCTCTTTTTTTTTGATTAATAATTCAATTTATTGAATGCTGGTTAGCAAATTGTCGGGGGTTATTATTTTGAATTTGCATATTCCCTGCATAAATAGTTAACCCCTTCAATTTTCGTTCGCGTTGCGCTAAGTGCAAATCGTTACCTGCATAACGCATTATCCGCAGTGGCATTTCAAGCAGTAAATTGGCCCTATTGCATGTCGAGTTGTTTGACTATGCTGCTCCAAGGTAACCATTTAAACGCTTGGTTGGCATCGGGTAAGTGGTTGTGACCATCCTGTACCACCAGCATTCCCTGTTGCCAAACACCATGGCCGACGGGCAAATGCGTGACAGCCAGCCCATCGGTTTCGGCGCTGCCATCTATGCTGGTTTCGTGGCCATTCTCCATGCCGTTTAAGTTCACCCCAATGCGGAAACGCCCCACTTGGGTATAAGGCGCGCTTGCTTGATAAAGCAAATAACTGTTATTACCTTGGCTCGAGACCACCAGCAAATCTTGTTTTTTGCCTTTAAGGGTCGCACCTTGATACAGAGAAATTCCTTCAACATCGGCGACTAAATCGCCTTCGGCCTTAATGATCAATTTGCCCTCTGTACTGGCATCTGCTTTGGCATTAAAGCGCCAAATGCCTTTGTCTTCTTCACCGATAAACAGTGCATGTTGCGCCTCATCGACCACACAGCCTTCAACTTGGCTTGGGGTATGAATATCTCGCACTAGTGTGATACTGGGGCCATTTTGCTGCCAGTCGACACTATATTGGGCGATGCGGCCAGATTTCTCGTTAGCGAACACGTATAAGGTTTGCTCGTCTTGATACAAACACATGCCGTAAATATCCGTCATGTTGGTTGCTTGATTTGGGTATTCAGTAATCTTGCCTGCGGCGTCGATTTCATAAAAGGCGAGACTGTCGTGTTCGCGCTGGGTTGCGACTGCGATATCGCGCTTTTTACCGCCCAATAGTAGCTGTTGGCGCAAATCGACGTTGTTGATCCTGCCCGATGGCAACGCTTGAACTTGCTCGCCGCGCATATTAAAACTCAATAAACCCCAACGTTTGTTGGTGCCAAGCACCAGACTTTTTTCGGGGTCAGTAGGATGCACCCAAATGGCGGGATCATCCATGGTATCGCCCGGTCTATCGGATGGCGCGCTCTCAACCCAAGCGGGGATTTCTACAATATTTTCCGCAATTGTTGTTGGCCTCGCTTGTGCATCGGCGGCTGTGTTAGTACTCGGCAAGGATGTGGCGAGTAACTTTTGGGGTGGCACTTGTGTCAAGGCTTGTTGCAAAGCTGGTGACAAGGTTTGCTCAGCAAAAAGATAGCGGTCGTTTTTATCATCATAGAGAGCAAACGTCGCAGTTTTTGCTTGGGCTGATGTGTTCGCGTTTACAGCAAGGCTTAAGCGCTGTGCCTTGGTTATCGCTTTTAGCTCGGTTTTATCGTTGGTTTTTGTCGATGGCGCGCTAAAACTCAGTATTTGAGTGCCTTTGCCGTCCATCACTTTGCCGTTTTTATCACTGAGTAGCAATTGAGCGTTCAGCAGGTTTAAGCCGGTGATGTGATTATCGAGCGCGGGGAAGATGAGCTTAGCACTGGTATCGGCAAACGGGCTGGCATCAAACTGCCATACACCCGCTTCGGGCTCACTGACATAAAGTGTGTCGCCGTCGATAGCGCAGTCCGTGCTGTTAACCGGAATCGATTGGCTGCGCATTAGCTTAGGTGAGAAATGCGCGGCATTACCCAATAGCCACTGCTCGCTCTTACCACTTTCACCGCCAAACCACGCGTAGACATTGCCATCCTGAGTGCGGGGCTGAATACAGATCCAATTGATCTCGAAATGACCCATGGGCAGCAAGGGCAAGATGTTGGTCGTCGGTTTGCCATTGATTTCTTTGAGCATAATAGGTCGCACGCGGTCGGCTTTGCGATCGAGCGTTAAGGCATAGGGATCGCTAAAGGCGAGTAATTCAAAGTCACCTTGCACCAGTAAACTCGCAGCAGGCAAGGGCGCTTGTGCAGTCGTTTGCATGCCTTGCTGCGTTTGTGTCATCGAAACGGTTTGTAACATCAGTCCTTGCTGTTCGCTGGCAAAGAGCCAGTGAGACAGAGTGTTATCGCTCTGTTTGTCTTGATTAAAGATGAGTGGCTGTGCTTGGCTGCCCTTATGGCCCGCTATGGTTTGAACAGCGACGCTGATGGTGTTTGCCATGGCAGTCAAGGGCGTATGACTGGCGATAAGGCCGAGCAATACGGCGGATGATAGTAGAGTTTTTTTCATATTTTGATTCGCTAGTATTCTGTTTTATCAGATTTTTATTAAATTTATCATCGACACTTGTCAGCAAACTTCGCAGTACATTTCTCAGCCCATTTTTAGCCAAAAAAGTCTACTCACAAGCTTGTTAATAACCTAAGTGCCGATGAGCGCATTAATAGTTAGTGTATTGCACGCCTAATTGGAAAGTGCGGCCATAGGCTTCGTACTGGGCGTTATAGGCACTGTTACCGGCGTAGCTGTAATAGGGTTCATCGGTGAGATTCACGCCTTTGAAATACAAGGTCAGGCTGGTGGTAATATGCGCCTTTGCGACAAAATCCCATTGCAAGTGGCTGTCTTCATAGAGATCGAGACGCGAGTCATCGATTTCAGACACTTCTTGCAAGTATTCCGATTTATAGGCTGCCGATAACCACACGCTGGCGTAAGTGTTCTCATAACCTAAGGACAGGTTCGCGGTGATATCCGACTGACTTGGCATCGGAATATCACGGCTGTGCTCTGCGCCGTCATCTAACCAGCTGATGCTGGCGGCGGAATCTGTGTAGGTTAGGTTAGAATTGAGCACGAGTCCGTTAAAGGGCTCAGGCAGAAAGTAGAATTCCTGCACATAACTGAGCTCAATCCCAGAAATATGGGCACTGTCGCCGTTAATGTAAGTCACTGCGCTATGGGCATCGACATAATCGCCCCGTCCGGCTAAGTCTGCTTTGTAGATAAAATTATCAATGTCCTTGTAGAACAATCCCGCCGACACGAGCCCAATATTGCCAAAGTAGTGCTCTAGGCTCAGATCGAAGTTCATAGATTCGAGCGACTTAAGATGGGGATTACCGAAAGTTAAATCGATATCGCCGTCATCTTCTTCGCGCAAATAACCTGGCGCGAGTTGACCAAAGGTCGGGCGCACTAAGGTGTTGGTCCACGCGCCGCGTAGCACTGTATTGTCAGAATAACGGTAGGTGAGATGCAAAGCGGGCAACCAATGATCTTCATCGCTGGTGTTGTTGATATCGATAAAATCGCCGCTAACACCATCGAAACCATGGCCCTTAGAATCCCATTGGTTTTGCTCGAACCTTAGTCCTGTGAGTATCCGCAGTTTACCGATATCTAAGTGACCCATAAGATAGGCGGCGTTGACATCTTCAGTAATATCAAAGTCATTGATGGTCGATTCGATGTCATCGCGATTGGCATCCGCGTCTAAGTTGTCCACCAGATCCCACACGGGTGAAGCGTTAATGCCCGCGCCAAAGCGGCCGAGACTGTAATCGACTTCATCACCTGAGTATTGGCTCAGTAACAGGGCATCATCGCTAACGCCTTGGTCGGCAAAGTCACTGTAAATCCACACTTCTTCACGATTGGTTTTATCGCGGCGGCTGAGTTTTAGCCCCGTTTTCACTTCGGCAGGATAGCCACCTAGACTCAGTTGGCGGCTGAGGTCAAATTGGGCGCTGTTAATGGTGTCTTTGGCTTTCGACTCGGCTAACTCGATTTCGTCCAGCTCAAAATTATCGGTTTGATAATAGCTTTCGGGCGCGATTATGTGCGGTCGTTGGGTATCGCTAAAACCTGTGTCATCGATTTTGGCGACAAAGTCCGCGCCGGCAATATCCCGTGGCTTGTCGGCACTTGCCGTACTGTGGCTTGCTTGATAATCGAGGGTCCAGCGCTCAAAACGGGTTTCTCCGCCAAGGACATAGGAAGTGATGTTTTGGTTTTCGCTACGGGATTTAAGTGAGCGCGTGGTTTTGCCTTGGCTGAGTTCGCCTGCTTGTAGCGGCGATTTCCACTTCGTCTTGGCGCTGTTGCGGGTTTCGGTGTCGTCAAACTCACTGTAAAGCGTGCGCAGGTATAAATCTGTGTCATCGCTTGGGCGATAATCAAAGTTCACCCCTATGCCTAAACGCTCACGATTGATTTCATAGTCACGATGATCGACTGACTCGAGCGCCGCATTGCCGTAACCTGTGCCATCGGTGAAATCCCAGTTGCCACCCGTTTCGACGTTATCCGAGCCAAAGTCGCGGTTGTACCAGCTAGCGCCGATGGCGATACCTAACTTTTCGCCAATGACATCGCTGTAACTGGCGGCCAATTTGGGATTGGTGTTATCAGTTAGAGAATCTTGGCTGGCTTCTGCGCTCAGGTTAACGTAGGTATCGTCTCGATCGAATGCTGACAGGCTTTTGACTTCAATCGCGCCGCCCAGTGCGTCGGCATCCATATCTGGGGTTAAGGTTTTACTGACTTCAACCGATTGCAATAAATCCGATGGTACCACGTCGAGCGCCACGGCGCGGCGATCACTCTCGGGCGATGGCAGACGCGTGCCGTTCATCGACACTGAGTTATAGTCCGGCGCCATGCCGCGCACTCGCACAAAACGGCCTTCGCCTTGGTCACGTTCAATAGAAAGCCCCGGCACGCGTTGCAGTGATTCGCTGATGTTACTGTCGGGGAAATTACCCAGTACATCCGCGCTCACCACATTGAGCACGTTATCCGCACCGCGTTGACGGTTCATCGACTTACTCAAGGCGCCTTGCTGTCCGACCACCATAATGTGTTCAACATCTTTGCTGCTGAGGCTAACATCCTGCTGGGTGGTTTGCTTATCGGCAATCTGGACCTTGTGCTCCATAGGCGTAGCTCCGAGGTAGTTGACCACCAGAGTGTAATCGCCGTCATTAATGCCGACAAAGAAGTAGCGACCATCACGGCCAGCCTGTTGGCTCAGATTTAGCTCTTTGAGGGTGACGCTCGCGCCAGCTAAGGGCTGCTGGCTAGTTTTGTCACGAACCTGACCTTCGAGTTTACCCACGGCAAAGACATTGGCGCTGGAGCCAGCGGCCACAATGGCAAGGGCGATGGCCGATAACGGCGTGCGAAATTGCATATTAACTTCCTATTATTTTGTTGGTACGCGAGTGTTATCCGTGACGGCCAGTTACCCTCGGTCGCTGCATCGCGACATGAGTTGCAACATGAGTTGCGACATGGCATCACGGATTTGAATCTGTGTTTTTAGTCACTGGAAACATTCAATAGCGGCAACGTTAGGGCAGGTTAATGTCAGATTTGTGACGGGATTTTGTAAACGGGGCAAACTTGCCCTCAAACGCCGCTTAATAGCGACTTTTTGCGAGAGCGTGAGCTAAAAAGACGCTTATCACAGTGGGCTTAGCAGCAAAAACACTAGGGAAGGGCTTGTGTATTTAAATGTTCTATTACTGATTTAAATGTTTTAAACCAATTACTTGCATGAGTATTTAGTGTGAGAGTCCGAAAAGGTGAGCAAGCGTTGCCAGTATAATATCCGACAAATAGCCGTAAAATCCCGAAGTGGTTGAGCTAATTTGCCGCAATCACGCTAAACCGTACGTCACCTTTCTGTCATAAAACTGGGTTAGCTTGCGGTGCCTATAGGGTGAATTCCCACTCCGTTTTGCACAACAAAATTAAAAGGTGAAACCTTGCATTATCCCGTGAAATCGCTGCGACTGGCCGGTGTGTATGGCTTGAGTCTGTTGTTCATCTTTATCGTGCCGCTATTGCTGTGGCAGAACACGCCTGCGAAAGCCATTCTTCAAGTCGATTGGCTCGATATTGCCACCGAGGGCGCATTGTTCGTGCTGAGCATGTGCTGGTTGATGGTGATTGTCTCGGCTCGCCCATCAGGACGAGTGACTAATTTACTGGTAGTGGGTCTGGCGAGTTATTGTTTAGGGTGTTATTTAGATTTACTCGATGAAGTTTTTATCGTTAAAACGCTGCCCGTGTATAACTGGTTTGAAAAAATGCCGACCCCGATTGGTCTACTCATCTTAACCTGCGGGCTTTGGTTGTGGCGCGACGAGCAAACCGTAGTAAATCGCCAGTTACAAACCCGCGAGCAATTTTATCGCCAGCATCATCTAACTGATGGCTTAACCTTATTGAACGATGCGAAAGCCTTTGAACACCATTTAGTGAAGCAACTAGCGCAGCAGCAACCCTTTGGTCTTATCATGCTTGATATCGATTATTTTCATCAATATAACCAACTTCAGGGTGCTGAAGAGGGCGATAGGCTGTTATCCGATGTTGCCCAGTGGCTGAGTACCCAGCTAAGAAGCCAAGATTTGGTCTGTCGTTACGCCGGAGATCGCTTTATCATTTTGCTCAATGGTGCAATCGCGCCTTTGGTGAGTACCATGGCAGAACAGCTGCAACATGGGGTTACTGTGCTTGGTTGCGAGGTTTCAGTGGTGTGGACGCTGCCATCTCCTAAAGCGGTTGTGGGTAAACTGAGCAGTGAACAGGCAAAACGACCGCTAAAGGACGAAACGCAAGTATTACTCAAATCGCTCAATGAAAAAATGTCACAGCAAAAGTTAAATCGTCAGCCATCAAACCAGCAAACATCGACAATCAACGCGTTTCATGAGCCGCGATAAATGAAAGCCCTGGCCACTTGGCAAGATAAGTGTATCGACAGCCAACTGCTGGTGGCGAGCCTTGTCGGCTTATTTAAGCAAAGGGGACTGAATTGCGACAAATTGCTGCGCGGTACAGGGATTTTTAATGCTGACATCCGAAAACCTGGCCATGTCATTAGCCCGAAGCAATTACTCAGGCTGGTGGATAATGGCCTATCACTATGGCCAAGTGGCGACTTAAGTTTTTTACTCGGGCAATTATGGTTGCCATCCCAAAGCGGCCCGTTAACCGCGGGGATGTTTTGCGCGCGGGATCTCAATGAACTTGGGCTATTTTGGTATAAATATCATTGGCTCACTCAACCTTGGTTACAGTGTTGGCGTTGGCAGGGCGATAAAGAGTGGCATTTTTTACTGAGTCTTGATTTAGGTACACAGCGGCATACCCAATTTTTTATTGAGTTAAGCCTGTCGTCATTGGTCACCAGTTGTAAGCAATTGATGGGGCAGAGTTGGCGTGGCAGCATGAGCTTCCCCTTCGAGACGCCACAGAATGTCGCCCAATATTATAAGTACTTCGGTACCAATATCAGTTTCGATGCGCCGCTGTGCCGAGTCTCGATGGCAAAAGCCCTTATGCAGCAACCGCTGTTATATGCGCAGCAGATCGCTAGCAGCGTTGAATCACAAGCCACACGCCATGCTGTGACTCATACGATTACTCAATCTGTCATTCCGCGCCAAGGGCTATTTCAATCGCCACGCTATGCACTGTTTGCCAGTGAATATAGGCTCGGGTTGGCGGCGGGCATTCGTTTGTCGCTGATGCGGGATAACGTAAGTTTGCCAGAAATGGCAGAAAAACTATCGATGAGCCCAGCGACCTTAAAGCGCCGCTTGGCTGAAATGGATCTAAGCTTTGGCCAACTCGTCGATGAAACCCGTTTAATCAAAGCCCTGTATTATTTAGCTACACCTTCGCAGGACGCCCACACAATTGCCAACTCATTATCCTTCAGCGACGCCAGTAATTTCAGGCGTTCTTTTAAACGCTGGACGGGCCAATTACCCACCTATTTTCGCAGCTGGCTGGCTTAAGTCATAAGCGAGTAACAAAATGTCCTGCCTGTATTTTCAAGCGTATTCTTTGTTTTTATTTATTCAAAGCGTGAATTTTTATGCCTTAAAAGTGAAGTTAGGTGAGAAATTTGTCGGCATTATATGTTCATAATTGAATACTTGACGCATAACCAATCAATTTCACCATTAATGGTTATTACGCAAGGCTCATAAGCGTTATGCTGGCTGAACTGTGATTCCGCTGAGTGAGTGGCGAGTGATTATGGTAATGATTTTACCGGATGAATGACTAGACACTTTTTTATTGTCGCTATTTTGACTGTGCCATGGTCTCAGATAAACAATGCCATTTATACTCACTTTCCTATTGCAAAAACGTGGTGAACATTAAGCTGAAATGGAGCAACTAAGTGGTGAGTGACGAAAATATCACTGGACTTTATTTCATCGAGGGACTTAAGCGCATTTGGATTACTTATACATATAGGCATCCAGAGCCAATAGATGACATCGACCATACGACATATATGGAGCTGCTAGATAAAGTAAAAAATACAGATGGAACGCGATATGATTTGTACACCTATCTCCTATCAAAACAAAACAAGTGCACAGACATTCTCCAATTTCTTAAAACACACCCGCACAGAGAATAACCTTTCCCAAGAAGATTTATGTGGTTTGCTCAGGCAAAAAAGCTGTCTGTTCGATACCTTAGATTCCATCACGATTAGCCGTTGGGAGCGAGGGGTTAACATCCCATCCCTTGCTAAACAGTCTGAAATTGTTGAAATATTTGGCTCTGAACTCTTTGATATTTATCGGGAGGATAAAAAGTTTATCAACGAAGGCTTAGCTTTGATTAATCTTTTTGAGTCCAACATAGAACGCAGTGACCATCCGTACTACCGCAATACGCCTTATCGTGTCGAATTTATCGAGAGCCACCATCATAACTTCATGGCGTTACTGCAACTCAGTTTGGTTTATGAAAGTAATCCGCGTTTATCCTTTGTGAGCCGTAACTTATCTCAACCGTTTTTCCATGGTCTGTCATTAGTTGTTGCGTTTAGCTCGGGCGATCAGATAGTCGGACATAGTCTGTTTTGTCGCACTCAGGGCAAAATTGCCCTCGAATTTATGAATGATGAGGTGGACTTATTCGAGGTGATTAACCATAACAGCCAAGCCTTACCAGATACCTTGATGGTGTTCTCATCTTTTGGTGTGACTCCCTATATTGAAAACTACATGATGTCTGTTTATCTCAATGAATTGGCTGCGAGTCGCTCACTCAAGTTTTTAAGTTTTAATATCTGTGATGAGTCATTAAAACGAAAGTTAACGCAATTTAAGTTACCCATTTTCAAAGTGAGAACGATAGAAGGTTGCTGCAAACCGATAAAAAACTATTCGTTTTTCTGCAGTCGCACAGAGGTGATGGCAAATCGTAATCTACTCAAGCTTTCCGTCATTCCTTCATCAAAATCCCAAACGATCGATCCCATTTTCTTCATGCAGTTAGAGACCCCTATATGAATATTCTCATCATAGATGATCAGCGTTTTATTCGAGAAACCATGAAAGCCGATATCCATAAGTTCTTGGTTGACGATAACGTGCAGATCTATGAGGCCTGTAATGGTAATCAAGGCATAGAACTGATTATTGACATCGAAGTGGTGCTTGATTTGATCATCATAGATCTCAAGATGGACCAAGGAGATGGAATCGCAGTCATCAATATGTTGGCCTCCGAGCCCCGTTTTGCCGCGATTCCGATTGCGGTGATCAGCTCTTCGGATAAACGGACTTTAGAGCTGGTGGACAATATCATCACAGTGCTGAGGCTCAACTTGCTGGGGGTATTTGCTAAGCCTATCAACGTGAATGATATTTTAACGCCATTGTTAGAAGCATCCACGGATAGACATCATGCGCATCAACATCAATCGATCGTGCAAAACAGGGCGGCCAATATCAATGTGCGGCAATTGCTTAAAGATGAACAATTAATTCTCTGCTATCAACCTAAGATCAATCTAAAGACCAAGGAGATTATGGGGTTTGAAGTGCTGTCGCGGCTTTGCGATCAATCCAATGGCTATATTTATCCCGACGTTTTTCTGCCACTGGTTAATCAACAGGGGCTGAATAGCCTGTTCTCGCGGATGGTCATTTCCCAGGCGTTGCAATGTTGGTCGCGTCAACCTTTACTGACGGCGTTTGCGCTGTCGATTAACATTACCGCGGATGATTTGACTTGCGATGAACTGATTGAATTCATCATCGAATGTGGCCGTGAGCATAAACACATCCATTTGATTTTAGAGCTCACTGAATCACAAGAGATCATCAATCAAGATAGAGTGCTTAACTCAATTGCACGGCTGATCATCAACAATATCGATATTTCCCTCGATGATTTCGGTAAAAGTTATTCCACTTATGATCGCCTCGATGCGATTCCCTTTAAAGAAATTAAAATTGATAAAAGTTTTGTCTCCGATATGGATATTAATCACCAACATTATCTCATTGTGGAGTCCACCATAGCACTTGCGCAGAAGATGCACGTAAAGGTGGTTGCTGAAGGCGTTGAGACAAGTGCAATAGAAGCGATTCTTTCTGAACTAGGCTGCGATGTTGCCCAAGGCTATTTATATAGCCCGCCAATTGAAGGTCGTTATCTTATTGATTGGATAGCGCAATACAATAGGGAATGCCTAACCCATGGATACTAAGTCAACAATTAATAATGAGTTAACACTGGCCTTATCGACATTTTTTGAGCAATACAGCCAAGAACAGCAATCGCGACTGCGATCAACACTTATCGCAGAGTTGCAGCGTATGCGACTCGAGCTAGAAAAATGTAAGTCCAATGACAGTATCGAGGCCCTAACACATCAATTCGTGGGGATTGCTCGCTATTTGCAGCTTAAGAATACCGTGCCTATGGCTAATTCTTGCGAGCGTGAACAGTTCAAACATCAGCTAAACGATTTACTTAATGCCGTAATGGATTACGCCAATGAGCGTTAAATACAGTGCTTGCATCAATATGTTCAGTGGCTTATGGGTCACAATATTAGTGCTGTGGCTAACCTTGTCCCACTCGCTGTATGAGTTTGACGCTATTTACGATAAAAAAGCGCAGGCGGTTTTTACTTCCTCGCGGGATATGTTCTTACAACATAAGATCATGTTGGATGCGCTGAAATCTTTTTTTCACGCATCGAGCGAGGTGACGTCACAGGAGTTTGAGATTTTTGCCAAGGATTTACTTAAAATCAAATCTGCCGTCGCTTTTACGCTGACCCCCAGTCTTGAACTGGCCTATATCTCAGATAAAACGATGGCTACTGAGCTTAAACAGATTGAGTTAGTCAAGAATCTTAAAGGAGAACTTAAGGCGAGCCTTGCCAATTACACTTTGGCTGTGGTGGCAATTGATGAGCCAAATATGCCTTATCTCGTTTATGCCGTTTCTCATCAGCGGATACTCGCGCGAATCGAACAAGAGCAGGGCGTTTGCATTACCTATCAATTTGAACAGTCATTTGAGCAGTCCTTACTGCAAAACTCATCCTGTCATCATAAGTTAGCCAGCGGCCTATTTTCATTATTTAATTACTCTGATAGCCAAACCTTAGCGATCCCTGAATATCAAACCCGAGTGAGTTTACAGGTACAATATCAAGTGCCACAAAAAGAAGTTATCGAGCTTATCGTGATCATCCTACTGATTGCAGCCCTTGGCATAGTGTTGTCCTTCCTTTTGTACTTTAAGTCTAAAAATCAGCAAATTGTGGAGCAAATTAAGCTCGACAATCGCGCTAAATTAGCCGTGCTTTCGAGCATTAATCATGAGATCCGCACCCCAATCAATGCCATTCTTGGCTATAGTCGCATGCTAAAAAAAGCCCTCTCACAACCACAGGAACTGGATAAAATCGTCGATAAAATGGCCTGGTCTGCCAACTTACTCTATTCGGTTGCCGAAAATACCTTAAATTACAGTAAGGCAGAAGCTGGGCAGTTAAAACTGAATTTACATTCGGTGAACTTACACGAGTATGTGGGCAATATTCAGGACTATTATCGTGCATTTAGTGCAACCTCCGGCAAACGTTTACACATTGTAGTAAGTGAGTCTTTGCCGCAGTTTATCGAACTCGATGGGACTAAGTTATTCCAACTCATGACCAACATTATCAATAATGCGTTCAAATACAGTACGGGTAGCGAAGTGCATTGCTATATGGATTTACACCTTAAAGCGAATGCTAAAAATCAGCGCCCTGTGCTTAGGGTGCTGATCCGCGATTTTGGCGATGGTATGTCAAAGGAAGCGCAGCGCGCTTTAGTCGATCCCTTTATTCACGCCGCTAACTCACCTATTGCCGCGACATCGGGTATGGGACTCGGGCTCTATACGTGTAATCGATTGCTTGAGCAGATTGGCGGTCGGTTTAGGCTGCGCAGTCAAAAGGGCAAAGGCACCACAGTGTTACTGCATTTCCCCTGTCAGCTCAGCGCAGTGAAAGAACGATTAACACTTCAATATGATCAACAAAAAGTGATGATCATAGATGACAATCTGTTTAATCTTGAAATTTGTCGCGCCATGCTGGAGCACTATCATTTTCAAACCTTCAGTACTGATAATACAGAGCAAGCACTGAAGATGTTGGTTAACCATTTGCCACAGATTGTCATTGTGGATTACCGTTTACAAGACATGAACGGTTTACAACTGGTCAGGCAGATGCAGCAAGTATTAAAAAACCTGGTGAGTGATAACCCTATTGAACATCACTGTCGTTTCTTTTTGCTCTCCGCGAATGACTGCGATGATATTCCCGAGTTAGCGTCATTTCCTGAGGTGCATTTCATGCAGAAACCTTTTAGTGCCGAAGTCTTTCTCAGCAAATTAGCGATAAAAGACTAAATCATCAACATATTGAATGTTATATTTAAATACGATTTACTGGCTTCATCTAATTGGTACTGAAATACTGCAAATATCTTTGCAGTTAATGTGTTATCCAAGGTATAAGCGCGGTGAACTGCTTAGAACACTGCTACGCTAAACATATCTAAGTTATTTTTTAAATGTGTCACTGCTAGGAAGGCCGATGGATAAGAAACCCCTTGAATTGGTTTACCCATTTTTAACGGAAGCTTTGCGGCTGAGCGAGAATGGTCTAGCAGTGTTAGACAAACATAATCATTTTATCTTTTATAATAATACCTTTGCGAAAATGTTTGGTTTTGTTGATCAAGACATGGTCGGCAAGCATTTTGACGACATGATGCGCTTTGCCTTTACCCATAAACAGGGACCGAAAATTGAGCATGAAACCATAGAGGAATGGCTCGAGCTTATTCATGCGCATCAACGTAAATCGGCTTTTAGACGTTTTGAAGTGGATCTGGTGGATGGCTGCTGGTTACAACTCTCTGAACAGGTTTATCACAATGGCGATATGGTGATTGTTTGCACGGATATCACCCAGTTAAAACAGGTCGAATTTGCCCTTAGGAATGCGCAGACTGAATTAAATCGCCTCGCGCTCACCGATGAGTTAACGGGGATTGCCAATCGGCGTCACTTTTTTCAGCAGTTAGAACATGAAATCAAACGCTTGAGTCGCTTACAGTTGCCATTATGCCTAGTGATGATGGACATCGATAATTTTAAACTGGTTAATGATCGCTACGGCCATCAAGTCGGTGACAAGATATTGCAACATTTTACCCAATTCATCAGCACTCGAACGCGTCCCTACGATATTTTTGGCCGCCTCGGCGGTGAAGAGTTTGCACTACTACTGCCAGAAACCACGGTTGATACAGCTCAAAAAATCGTAATGCGTATGATGTCATCCCTTGCCAATGAGGACATTTCTGCAATCGTGGCTGATTTTCAATATCAATTTTCAGCAGGGGTCAGCGCCTTAACCCCTGTGATTATTCGCCATAGCATTGATAACAGTACTGATATTGCAGATGTGGAGCAGGTTGCATTGCCCGTGGGAACCGGAAGTCAGTGTCGCTCTGATGCTGAAAAGCTGGTGGCCGAGGCGGATAAAGCGCTCTATCAAGCTAAAACCCTCGGGCGAAATCGCGTGGTGATATGGGATGAGGTGATGTTACCTCGCCACAAGCCCAGCTAAACAAAGCATTCGACATTCAGTGCATTAGTACTCAAGGGAAACTGTGTTAATCAATCAGCAATATACCCGCCATGGACCCGATTATCGATTTGGTGAGCAGGTGACATTTCTTGATGTTAAACAAACCTTTGGTTTTAGTCATGTGCGCGTTGGCCGCTGGGTTACGCGGGATGAATCGCGCCTTGCTGCGGATCTGGTGTTTGATTCGCTCGCCGATCTGGCCTTTATCTTAAAGTTGCCACCTTTGACGTTAGGGCTGCGCGAAACCGTGAGTCTGGCTTTTGGTCATGGGGGTCAAAAAGGCGTTCAGGCCCATTATGCGCCCGCGACTCGGGAATTGGCCTTGGCAAAAAATGCCGGTGCTGGCGCTTTAGCCCATGAGTTTTGGCATGCGTTTGACCACTATATTGCCGCCAAGTCCTTCAAATCTTTGTCTAAGCGGTTTCAATGCGCGAGCGATCTTTGGTTATCGGATCTGCACATCATAGAACATCCACTGAATGCACGATTATCGGAGATCTTCAAGGTGACGTTTTTGAGTGATAATGGCGATGAGCCCCATGATTATGTGCGCCGAGCGATTGCCTTAGACAAAAAACATGGCATGCAGTACTTCGCACGGCCAACTGAAATGATGGCGCGGGCATTTGAAGCCTGTATTGAATCCTATGATGCGATTTCGAATCCGTATTTAGTCTCTGGGACACGCTTTTCAGCAATGGCAAAGGAGGGCGCTTATCCCGATGAAGCCCACAGAAAAGTGATTTTTAACGCTTTGATCAATTACTTCGAGCCACTAGGAATGGCATTGAGTAAACGTCCGTTTGGCTGATTATAATCTTTAGAAAGTACGTCAAAATACGGTAAATGGCAGTGTGATGCGAGTACAAGCTTAGTTGGCAAGTCTAACTGTTAATGATTAGTGGAGGTGTGAGTCAGTCCTTGTCTAAGCCGAATGTGTTTGCCAGCAATAGGCCAAACTGTGGCGGATAGCATCGAGATATTGGGACGCTTGAGTATCCATTAAATACCAGTAGCTGGGTTTTGATTCTGGCATGTGATTAAAAAATAATGCTTCGGCATTGATGACTTGTTTTAAATCCGCATATTTCAGCCAAACGTCGATAGGCGTATGAGCCAGCGTAATCAACCAATCGAGTTGTATGTGTTTTGCGGAATGTGGCATATCTGCTGATGGGGTTGATTCTTGTAAACGCGCAAGTAAATCAAAAGGATTGCCCGTTTTCATCATCATTGAAGTTTGGGAACCACGCGCTTTATTGACTGCCGCTAAGTTTGCTAAACAAACTGCTGGCAAGGTGAACTCCGGCCAGTCAAGTGTGGGCGCGAGCGTCTGCGCAATCCGCCGTTCGCCTAACCAGTTATGCACCATACAAGGTAAGTGGTCTTCAGGCGGTAAATCATTGGGCCTTGCTAAACTCGGAAACAGCGACATCCGCTGCACTTGCACATGCTGAGATAACTGCTGCATCAACACAATTGTGGTTAGGCCAGATGAAGGCCAACAGCCAAGCTGAGGCGTTAATTCAATCGCAACTTGTGTCAAAGCTTGGGTAAGCAAATCACTTTGCGCGTGACCTTGTACCACAAAAGCATATTTTGATTCTGCAAAACCGCCATTAGCGATATTCACTATCTGATTATTTTGGTTACTTTTCTCATTCCATTGAGTGCCGTTAAAGATAAATGTCGTGCCCGTAGTAGCTGGCTGCCAATTGCCAGAAGCATTACCAATAATGGTCACTTGCTCGAAGGCAAGTTCGCGCGCCAAAGCGTGTAGATCTACTCGCGAATGCGGCATCTGCAAATGATGGTGCATATGGGTATGAGACTTAGGCATAGGCTGAATATCTGTTTCACGGACTCAAAATGAACTTCATTGTAATGGATATCTCCCTGAGCCCAAAGGCTTAATCCGCCAACACAAATCGGCATTAACAATATTTTTAAATTTAAAAAGAAATTTTAAAGATGAAGAGAGACAACTTGCTCAAGAACGGAGAATCATTAGTTTTTAGTAAATATATAGGAATTAGGACAAATGGATTTAAAGCAAGAAATGGTACACCCGAGTGGACTCGAACCACCGACCCCTACCATGTCAAGGTAGTGCTCTAACCAACTGAGCTACGGGTGCACTGTTTGAATTTCAAATTTTAGACTCTTTGAATAGAGTGGTACACCCGAGTGGACTCGAACCACCGACCCCTACCATGTCAAGGTAGTGCTCTAACCAACTGAGCTACGGGTGCATCGTAAATATTAACTTGCTATTCAAAAGCGTTGCGCCTTGGAACGAGCGCTATATTAGGGGCATAGCGCAGGGCTGGCAAGCAAAAAAATCAAATTTGTCGTCAAATGGTGAATTGCTGTGCAACTTGTCCAGTGTTTCAACAAAGTTGTTGATATAACGGCAAGTTAGACTTACTGAGCACGTCAAACCACGAAGACATAAACAAAACGGCGAGCTTAATGCTCGCCGTTGCTTTGAATCTTGCCTATCCGATTAGTGATGCACACTGTCGCCTTCAATCAGGCTTAAATGCACACCATGTTTTTGGATGTAACGCAGTCGAATGAAAAATAGCAGCGCCGCCGAGGTGAGACCTGCAATCAATCCGGTCCAAAAACCGTGTGCGCCCATGGCAGGAACGATATGATCCGTATAAGCCAAGGTATAGCCGAGTGACATACCTATGCCCCAATAGGAAAACAGCGTGATATAAAAGGCACTGCGGGTATCTTTATAACCACGTAGGGCTCCGGCGGCAACCACTTGGACTGAATCCGATAATTGATACAGTGCCGCCATTAACATCAAGCTGCCGGCTAAAGCGACCACTTCAGGATCACCATTATAAAGCTCTGCAATCTGGAATCTAAAAATGACGGTCAAGACTGCAGTTGATAATGCAAGGGATAGCGCTAACCATAAACCCACTTTGGCGACCACTGCAGAAATATCAGCACGATCGCGACCCAAGTAATAGCCAATTCGAATCGATACTGCGATACCAATAGACAACGGCAGCATAAATACAATCGCAGAAAAGTTCAGTGCTATCTGGTGACTTGCCACCACAGTTGCACCTAATGGGGCGAGTAACAACGCAATAATGGCAAATAAACTCACTTCAAAAAACAGCGCCATTGCTATCGGCATACCGAGTTTGGTCATTTTTTTCATCGTTTCAAAGTCAGGACGATGAAATTTACTGAAAGGAGCTAAGGCCGCAAATTTCTTATGTACTTGCATATAAATAGTCATGGCAATCAGCATGGCCCAAAAAACCAAGGCAGTGGCAATACCGCAGCCTGCACCGCCCATCGGAGGTACGCCAAAGTGTCCGTAAATAAAGATGTAGTTGGCGGGTATGTTCACCGCTAAGCCGACAAAGCCAATGACCATTGTAGGTAACGTATAAGAAATCCCTTCACTACAGCCGCGCAGCACTTGGTAAAGCACAAATGCGGGCGCGCCCCATAAAATACCGTCGAGATATCCAATGGTTAAGCGGTATAATTCGGGTTCTAAATCCATATGGCCAAGTACAAAGGGCGCTGATGCGAGGAAAATCATCACGCCAATCCCGCCAATGATGGCAAGATAGGCCCCTTGAAAGGCCAAAGGTTGGATGGCTTTTTGATTATTCGCTCCATTGTAGTGGGCAAATAAAGGTGTAAAAGCCATCAGCAAACCTTGGACGAACAGAATAGCGGGTAACCAAAGACTAGTGCCGACCGCAACAGCGGCCATATCGACCGCACTAACACGACCCGCCATAACGGTATCAATAAAGCCCATCATGGTCTGAGTGACCTGAGCTATTAGCACCGGCAGCGCCAATTGGATTAAACGTTTGGCTTGATAGCCTGAATTATTCATAAATACAGCCTTTAACGATTAAGCGAGCAAAAAATGTTTACAGGTATAGTACAAGCCACCTGCGAGGTGGTCGCAATACATAAGAAAGATGGCCTAAATACCCTTGAGGTAGCATTTGAACCTGATTTGCATGAGGGACTTGCGATTGGTGCAAGTGTGGCAAATAACGGGGTATGTCTAACTGTGACTCAGGTGGTTGATGATAGGGTATTTTTCGACGTAGTGGAAGAGACCTTGCGACTAACGAATCTGGCTAATATGTCTATAGGTCAAAGCGTTAATGTTGAGCGTTCGTTAACTTTCGGTAGTGAAATTGGTGGTCACATTCTCTCCGGCCATATTCATACTAAGGCTAAAGTTGTCGATATCAGCCACACAGAACAGCATTATGATCTGACACTGGGCATTGAACCTAAATGGATGGATTACATTTTTCATAAAGGTTTTGTTGGCGTTAACGGTTGCAGCTTAACGGTAGGCGAGGTGAGTGACTCCGGTTTTAAGTTACACTTAATTCCCGAAACCCTAAAGCTGACCAATTTAAGTCAGTGTAAAGTGGGTGATGAACTCAACATTGAGATCGATAGCCAAACACAAGTTATCGTTGACACAGTCGAGCGCGTGCTGGCGAGACGTTTTAACGAGCAAGCCTGTTAGGCTCGTTTCATCATCGCCTTTAGTACAATCTCATTTAATATATTTGCTCGTCGTCCGAGCCGATATACAGCTCCACGGTACGTCTCGACTCATCGATATGTAAGCGTAAATGAATGGGATTACAACAAATTCGACAATCATCGTAATAATCTTGATCTCCGCAGCTGGCATCAATACTGATATGTTGGTGGTGCCCGCAGTGGGGACAAGCAATCACTTTGTTCATGACTTTCATGGTGTAACTCCTTATAGCTAATAGAAGAAAGCCACAATAGAGCAGAGCCCCAATAGAATAGAGCTAATCGCTCAGTTCAATCAGCACATCTCACACTTAGTTCGTTCATCGCACCTATTGTTGTGCGCGTTGGCTTTGCAAACCTGAGTGCTGTTTATGTTCGTCCTATTCGAGTACTTTATTTAAGTGCTTCCTATTTGAGTATACAGCAGAGTGCAGTGCGCTGACTTAGACGAAGTCGGTCTCAAAAGGCAGCATGATAGACCTTCTGGTTAAATGCTTTGCTTAGTGGATCAATAACCCTTTTAGCATTTAGTCCTTAACCGTGACTAACCCTTCCATTTCGCTGCTGTGTAACACGCCATCGCGGGCATTTTGGGTAATATCCAGCGTTAAACGCTGCATCTGTAGCTCAAGCTCACTTTTAATATCAACGAGTAATACTTGAGTATCGATCTTAGGTTCGTTTGTACTTATATGCTGCGGCTCAGGTAAAGCGGCGGCTGTGTTCGTGAGTGCCACAGCCAGTAGAATGCAGTTCAACATATCAACTCCCTTGTCATGTTTTCAGTGATGGCTAATAAACTGGCGCCAGAATAGGGGAGTTAGATGACCGCTAAGTTACCAAGACACTGCAAAATCATGAATTTGCTTTTTGCTTTCAATCCCAATTCTGGCCAATATGCTTGCGCCTTTTAGCTACAATCCCTTAGAATAAACGCCCTGCTACGCAAGGCGGCTAAGACTCCTGTACTGTCTTAACCTAGCGAGCATTTCTCTTACATTAACTAAAACCAAGTGGCCCTACGTGTGGGTCACCACTGGAAAGGACATTTCATGCCTGTAATTACACTTCCCGATGGTAGCAAACGCGAGTTTGCTCATGCTGTATCGACCCTCGATGTTGCCGCCGATATTGGCCCAGGTTTAGCGAAAGCTTGTATCGCTGGCCGTGTTAATGGCGAATTAAAAGATGCTTGCGATCTCATTGAAACCGATGCAGAGCTATCAATCATTACCGCCAAAGACGAAGAAGGTGTTGAAATTCTTCGCCATTCTTGCGCACATTTATTAGGTCACGCGATTAAGCAAATGTGGCCAGAAACCAAGATGGCGATTGGTCCAGTTATCGATAACGGCTTCTACTATGATATCGACCTTGAGCACAAGTTGACTCAAGATGACATCGACGCCTTAGAAAAGCGCATGCTTCAACTGGCAAAAACTAACTATGACGTTGTAAAACGTGTGGTTAGCTGGCAAGAAGCGCGCGATACATTCGCTGCGCGCGGCGAAGATTATAAGATTGCCATTCTGGATGAGAACATCAGCAAAGACGCGACGCCTGCGCTGTATCATCACGAAGAATACACAGACATGTGTCGTGGACCGCACGTGCCTAACATGCGTTTCTGCCAACATTTCAAATTAATGAGCATTGCTGGCGCTTACTGGCGTGGCAACTCAGAAAACAAGATGTTGCAACGTATCTATGGTACTGCTTGGGCTGACAAAAAAGCCTTGAGCACACACTTAACCCGTCTTGAAGAAGCGGCTAAGCGTGACCACCGTAAAATCGGTAAGCAGCTCGACTTGTATCACATGCAAGAAGAAGCACCGGGTATGGTGTTCTGGCATAACGACGGTTGGAGCATCTTCCTCGAATTAGAAAGATTCATTCGCCGTAAGTTAAACCAATACACTTACCAAGAAGTGAAAGGCCCATTAATGATGGACCGCGTGTTGTGGGAACGTTCTGGTCACTGGGATAAATACTCAGAAGCCATGTTCACGACCAGCAGTGAAAACCGCGAATATGCTATCAAGCCAATGAACTGCCCAGGCCACGTGCAGATCTTCAACCAAGGGTTGAAATCTTACCGCGACCTGCCATTACGTATGGCTGAGTTTGGTTGCTGTCACCGTAATGAACCTTCTGGTTCGTTACACGGATTAATGCGCGTACGTGGCTTTACCCAAGACGACGCCCATATTTTCTGTACTGACAGCCAAGTTCAAGAGGAAGTGAGTGCTTGTATCCAGATGGTTTACGATACATACGCCACCTTCGGCTTTGAAAATATCGTGGTGAAACTGTCGACTCGCCCAGAAAAACGTATCGGTGACGATGCGATGTGGGACAGAGCGGAAGAAGCGCTTAAGCAAGCTCTGCGTGACAATAATATTGAATTCACCATTTTGCCGGGTGAAGGCGCGTTCTACGGACCAAAAATCGAATTTACTTTACACGATTGTTTGGACCGTGCGTGGCAATGTGGTACTGTGCAGCTCGATTATGCGTTGCCAAGCCGTCTTGGTGCAACTTACGTTGCCGAAGATAATAGCCGTCAGACCCCAGTGATGATCCATCGTGCCATTTTAGGCTCTTTGGAACGATTCTTGGGTATCTTGATAGAAGAATATGCAGGACGTTTCCCAACTTGGTTAGCCCCAATGCAAGTTGTCGTGATGAATATCACCGATAAACAGGCTGATTATGTTGAAGAAGTCGTAAAATTCTTCAAAGAACAAGGTATTCGAGCGTCTTTTGACTTGAGGAATGAGAAAATAGGCTTTAAAATACGCGAGCACACCTTAAGGCGTGTCCCTTATTTGTTGGTCGTTGGCGATCAAGAAATGGAAAATAAGGAAGTAGCGGTGCGTACCCGTGATGGTATCGATTTAGGTAAGATGCGACTTGAAGATTTCGCCACTAAAATCCATCAACAGATTTCGCTCCGTAGTCTCAAATTGTTGGAGGAATAGGTCATAAAGATCAAAAAAACAGCAGGGCGTCAGCCGGCCCCTAATAGAATCAATGAAGAAATCACAGGCGTACCAGAAGTACGTTTAACAGGCATTGATGGTGAAGCTATTGGTGTGGTAAGCATCAGAGATGCTCAGAATTTGGCAGATGAAGCAGGTGTAGACCTAGTAGAAATCAGCCCAAATGCTGAACCTCCAGTATGTCGCATTATGGACTACGGTAAGTTCCTTTTTGATAAGGCTAAGTCAGCCAAGGAACAAAAGAAGAAGCAAAAGCAGGTTCAGGTTAAGGAAATTAAATTCCGTCCTGGAACTGACGAAAACGACTATCAGGTAAAACTACGCAACCTGATACGTTTTCTGGAAGACGGGGACAAAGCGAAGATTACGCTTCGTTTCCGAGGTCGCGAAATGGCACACCAAAACCTAGGTATGGATCTATTGAACCGTATCAAGGCTGATTTGGACGAGTATGCGGTTGTTGAATCTTTCCCGAAAATGGAAGGTCGACAAGCAATTATGGTGCTAGCGCCTAAAAAGAAATAAGTAGGGCAAAACTTAAAGTAGCGAAGGTCTATGGCCTTTGCTCGCCTTGCTTTTTATTAAACATCCCAATGCGGAGTTTTAGAAATGCCTAAAATGAAAACAGACAAGGGTGTAGCGAAGCGTTTTAAGAAAACCGCTAATGGTTTCAAGCGCAAGCAAGCACACTTACGTCACAT
This sequence comes from Shewanella sp. SP2S2-4, assembly GCF_031932025.1. Taxonomy (NCBI): domain Bacteria; kingdom Pseudomonadati; phylum Pseudomonadota; class Gammaproteobacteria; order Alteromonadales; family Shewanellaceae; genus Shewanella; species Shewanella sp. SP2S2-4. The sequence continues at coordinate 45,057 of NZ_JAUOER010000003.1, read as the reverse complement.
TTTGACGAAAAAAAGCACTAAACGTAAACGTCATTTACGTGCTAAATGTTTAGTTGCAAAAGCTGACGTTCCAGCAATCGCGCGTCAATTACCTTACGCTTAATTTAGGAGATTAGAAAATGCCAAGAGTTAAGCGTGGTGTAACCGCTCGTGCTCGTCACAAGAAAGTTTTAAAACTGGCTAAAGGTTATTATGGCGCTCGTAGCCGTACTTACCGTGTTGCTGTTCAAGCAGTAACTAAAGCTGGTCAATATGCTTACCGTGACCGTCGTCAGAAAAAACGTCAATTCCGTCAACTTTGGATTGCACGTATTAATGCTGCTGCTCGTCAAAATGGTCTGTCTTACAGCCGTTTCATCAACGGTCTGAAAAAGGCGTCTATCGAAATCGATCGTAAGATTTTGGCTGACATCGCTGTATTCGATAAAGTTGTATTTGCAACTTTAGTTGAAAAAGCAAAAGAAGCGTTAAACTAAGAAATTAGTTTGTTGCTGTAGAGAAGGGACCATTTGGTCCCTTTTTTTATGTGTCATTTTTAGCTAAAAAAATAGCAGGCCAAGCCTGCTATTCGTTGAAAAAAGTTTAGAGTTTAATTACTTTTTAGCGTCTAAATAACGCTCTGCATCGAGTGCGGCCATACAGCCTGTGCCCGCAGAAGTAATCGCTTGACGATAATGTTGGTCCATCACATCACCACAAGCATAAACACCTTCGATACTGGTTTGCGTGGCGTTACCTTGCAAACCGCTTTGTACTTTTAAATAACCGTGGTTCATTTCCAACTGGCCTTCAAAAATACCGGTATTAGGGCTGTGACCAATCGCGACGAACACTCCAGCAACGGCTAAGTCGGTAATTGAGCCATCTTTAGTGCTCTTCATCTTAAGGCCTGTCACACCCATAGCATCACCAACCACTTCATCCATGGTTTGATCTAAATGAAGGATGATGTTGCCATTGGCGACTTTGTCCATCAGACGGTCGATTAAGATTTTTTCTGAGCGGAAGGTGTCACGACGGTGGATCAAATGCACTTCAGCGGCAATATTGCTTAAGTACAATGCTTCTTCAACGGCAGTGTTACCGCCACCGATCACAGCGACTTTTTGATTGCGATAGAAGAAACCATCACAGGTCGCACAGGCTGATACGCCACGGCCCTTGAATGCTTCTTCTGACTCTAATCCTAAGTAACGGGCAGAAGCGCCAGTTGCGATGATCAACGCATCACAGGTGTACTCGCCGTTATCGCCTTTCAAACGGAAAGGGCGCTCAGTTAGAGTCACTTCGTTGATGTGATCGAACAAGATTTCAGTATCGAACTTTTCTGCATGCTTTTGCATACGTTCCATTAACGCTGGACCCGTTAAGTCATCCGCGTCACCTGGCCAGTTTTCAACTTCAGTCGTAGTGGTCAATTGACCACCTTGCTGCATACCTGTGATCATCACAGGTTTTAAATTCGCACGCGCAGCATAAACAGCTGCGGTATATCCTGCTGGGCCTGAACCCAAAATCAATAAGTTACAATGTCTGATCTGGCTCATGTTTATCTCCGTGCCTTTAGCAAATTGCAAGGATTGTAGGGAATTTACCTGTGGGGGTAAAGTGTTGAAGGGTGATTCTTTTAGATTGCGCTAATCGAGTCAGTGCGCTTTGGTATTCAGAGTGTCAGTTTAACTTTACTACGGTGAATTAAATGGCTTAGGCGGGCATGACGAGTGAAAGCACCAGACATGTTGATAAACGGGATGTTATCAATTCGCATGCTTTAATTTCAGTTCAGCCAATAAAAAATCGGCTTCAACAGGGTTGAGGCCGATTTGGATCATTTGCTAGGTAAATCAAACGCAATATTACATCGAAAGCTTAAGCTAATTAAACGCTTATGCCAATAATGCAACTGGAGAGGTGAACGCTAGATTCAGGGCGTGAGCCACTTCCTTACAGACCACTTTACCGTGCATCACGTTTAAGCCATTGAGTAAGTGCTTGTCTTGCAACAGCGCTTCTTTATAGCCTAAGTTAGCTAACTTAAGAATATACGGTAGCGTTGCATTATTTAGTGCGAAAGTTGAAGTGCGAGCAACCGCACCTGGCATGTTTGCCACGCAATAATGCACAACATCGTCAACGATATAAGTCGGATCTTGGTGAGTGGTTGCGTGTGAAGTTTCAACACAGCCGCCTTGATCGATTGCTACGTCAACGATAGCACTGCCCGGCTTCATACGTGAAATCATGCTACGGGTAACCAATTTAGGTGCCGCAGCACCTGGGATCAGTACGCCACCGATCACAAGATCGGCTTCAATAACATGACGTTCAATCGCATCAGCAGTAGAGTAAATGGCTTTTACGGCAGAGCCGAATTGCACATTTAAGCGACGCAGTGCATCAATGCTACGGTCAAGTACAACCACATCTGCACCCATGCCAACCGCCATTTGTGCAGCGTTAGTACCGACCATACCGCCGCCAATGATCACGACTTTAGCAGGTTCAACACCTGGAACGCCGCCCAGTAACATACCGCGACCACCAGAAGATTTCTCTAATGCCATAGCGCCAGCTTGGATTGACATACGGCCAGCAACTTCTGACATTGGGGCAAGTAGGGGCAGGCCACCACGGTCGTCAGTCACAGTTTCGTAAGCGATACATACGGCACCACTTTTAATTAAATCTTCAGTTTGCGGTAAATCTGGCGCAAGATGCAGATAAGTAAATAAAATCTGATCGTGACGCAACATAGCGCGTTCAACTGCTTGAGGCTCTTTTACTTTTACAATCATCTGCGCTTTAGCGAAAACTTCAGCTGCAGTCGCTAAAATTGTGGCGCCAGCATCAATATAATCTTGATCTGAAAAACCGATACCTGTGCCAGCATTTGTTTCTACAAAAACTTCGTGACCTTTGATCGCTAACTCGCGAACGCTAGAAGGAACCATACCGACACGATATTCGTGGTTTTTAATTTCCTTGGGAACACCAATAATCATCTTTGAGCCTCAATTGCCTGAAAACCCACTTTTAATGGGCATAATTGTTATTTTATCGTGACCTGAACGTGATTAATTCAGGGATATCTAGTATAGTATCGGCGACGCAGTTTATGCTGCTGAACTTTCGGCATACGTAGAATAAAATGTTGTTTTAGTGATAAAGCAAGGTTAAATAAATGGCATATAATAAAAAGAGTCCTGTAAAAGACTTGGATCGCATCGATCGCAACATTCTTAACGAATTACAACTTGATGGCCGCATTTCTAATGTGGAATTATCAAAAAGAGTCGGACTTAGTCCAACTCCGTGTTTAGAAAGAGTGAAACGACTCGAAAAGCAAGGTTATATCAATGGCTATACCGCATTGGTCAATCCTCATTTCCTGGGTGCATCCCTACTGGTATTCGTGGAAATCACCTTAAGCCGTGATACTCCCGAAGTGTTTGATAAGTTTAACCGTGCAGTGCAGTTACTCGACGACATTCAAGAATGTCATCTGGTTTCAGGCGATTTTGACTACTTACTGAAAACTCGTGTTTCAGATATGTCGGCTTATCGTCGCTTGTTAGGTGAAACCTTGTTGAAATTACCTTCTGTTTCCGACACGCGGACTTATGTCGTGATGGAAGAGGTTAAACACACCAGTCGCGTAGCGATAAATCATCTACTCTCAGATATCTAAATTACCCTGATTGTTTGGTTTTACAATAAGGGGCTTAGGCCCCTTATTTATTGTTTAAGTCAGCACAACTATCCCGTTTAACACCTACGACGACTAACCTTGTTATAGCCCTTAAGTTCGCCAACTTAGGGGCTTATTTTTGTGGCATTTTTAAGCAGAGTTGTTAACGGAAGTGTTTGTGTAATAACTCATTCCTCTCCAAAAGCACACTTAAACACCCCAATAGGTTAATTTTTGCCAATCATGGCCAATTCTGCACAGAAAAACAGGCTAATGTGCTCCACATTTAGTGGGATTCTGGTATCGTTAGGCCACCTGTTTTCACTTTTTATGGATTACGTCGTTTGTCTCAAGGAAATAGTGTACGCACGCTCACTGGCCTGCAACGTCTGCTGGAAGGCGGACTCATCATTTGTTGTGTCCTCGCCACTTATATTTTGCTCGCATTGACGAGTTTTAGTCCGTCTGATCCTGGTTGGAGTCAGTCGCATTTTCAAGGCGATATTAAAAACTGGACCGGAGCAGTAGGGGCTTGGATAGCCGATATTCTGTTATATTTCTTCGGCGTCACGGCTTACATCATGCCAATCATTGTTGCGTCGACCGGCTGGCTGCTGTTCAAACGCGCCCATCATTTGCTCGAAGTTGATTACTTTTCAGTGGCCCTGAGATTGATTGGATTTTTACTGATCATCCTTGGGTTTTCTGCGCTGGCGAGTATGAACGCCAACAATATCTACGAGTTTTCGGCAGGCGGGGTGGCGGGCGATGTGATCGGCCAAGCCATGCTGCCGTATTTTAATAAACTCGGCACCACCTTATTGCTGCTGTGCTTCTTAGGTTCTGGCTTTACCCTGTTGACGGGGATCAGCTGGCTGACCGTGGTCGAGAAAATCGGCTTAATCTCTATTTGGATTTATAAGAAACTTAAATTATTACCGCAAGCGATGAAACGTGAGCGTGAAACCGAAGATACCCGTGGTTTTATGTCTGTGGTCGACAAGTTTAAACAGCGCCGCGAATCACAATACGTGCTTGAAAAGCCGCCAGTCGTTGCCACGCCAAAGGTGCGTGAACGTCATATTGGCCGCAGAGCCGAAATAACTCCAACCCTGTCTACTGCCGCAGATGAAGGGTTTATTACCGAAAGCATCAATACTGAAGAAGCTGCGCCGCAAAAAAACAAGCTATCGGCACTCGCAAAAATTTTGAGTTTGAATGGCAGTAAAAGCAAAAATACACAAAGGGTTGAACCTCAAATCGATCATGATGATTTGGCCGCCCATGGCAATTTTGAAGCGCCGCCTTGGTTAACCGAAGCCCAAGATGCAAGACATGATGAACAAGAAAGCGCCGATTTCAATTCGCAGGCATTCGATCACGACGACAATGAGCCAGTTTTTAACAGCCAAAACTTTGCGGAAGATGATGATGAAAGCTTAGGCTTTACCGATGATGACGTCATTGATTTTGATACAAAAGCCTCAACGGGCGCTGTGAATCAAGCCCAGCGTAAGCAGCAAGATCAAAAAGCGAAAATTGTGGATGGCATAGTGGTGCTACCCGGGCAAGATGATAAACCCGCACCGAAAAAGCCCATGGACCCCTTACCAAGTATCAATTTGCTTGATGTGCCAGATCGTAAGAAAAACCCGATTAGCCCTGAAGAGTTAGATCAAGTCGCTCGTCTAGTTGAAGTGAAGTTGGCCGATTTCAACATTATCGCCAATGTGGTGGGTGTGTACCCAGGGCCTGTGATCACCCGCTTCGAATTGGAATTAGCGCCTGGCGTTAAAGCGTCAAAAATCTCTAATCTGTCAAAGGATTTAGCCCGTTCACTGCTAGCTGAAAGTGTGCGCGTGGTTGAAGTTATTCCGGGTAAGGCTTATGTCGGACTCGAATTGCCGAATAAATTCCGTGAAACCGTGTTTATGCGCGATGTGTTAGATTGCGCCGCCTTTACCGACAGTAAATCCAATTTAACTATGGTGTTAGGCCAAGATATCGCCGGCGATCCAGTCGTGGTCGACCTGGGAAAAATGCCGCATTTGTTAGTTGCGGGTACCACAGGTTCGGGTAAGTCAGTGGGCGTAAACGTGATGATCACCAGCTTACTGTATAAGTCGGGCCCAGAAGATGTGCGCTTTATCATGATCGATCCCAAAATGTTGGAATTGTCTGTCTATGAAGGTATTCCGCATTTGCTCTGTGAAGTCGTCACCGACATGAAAGAAGCCGCCAATGCACTGCGCTGGTGTGTGGGCGAGATGGAACGTCGCTACAAGCTAATGTCTATGATGGGTGTGCGTAATATTAAGGGCTATAACGCCAAAATTGCCGAGGCGAAAGCCAATGGCGAAGTGATTTTAGATCCTATGTGGAAGTCATCCGACAGTATGGAGCCTGAAGCGCCTGCGTTAGATAAGCTGCCATCGATTGTTGTCGTGGTCGATGAATTTGCCGACATGATGATGATTGTCGGTAAAAAAGTGGAAGAGTTGATTGCCCGTATCGCGCAAAAGGCCCGTGCAGCAGGCATACATTTGATTCTGGCAACCCAAAGACCGTCAGTGGATGTGATTACTGGCTTGATTAAAGCCAACATTCCGACACGTATGGCATTCCAAGTGTCATCGCGTATCGATTCGCGCACCATTTTAGACCAACAGGGTGCTGAAACCTTGCTCGGTATGGGGGATATGTTATTCCTGCCACCGGGTACTGCAGTTCCAAACCGTGTCCATGGTGCCTTTGTTGATGACCATGAAGTTCACCGCGTCGTTGCCGATTGGTGCGCCCGTGGTAAACCGCAATATATCGATGAAATTCTCAATGGTGCCAGCGATGGCGAGCAAGTCTTACTTCCGGGTGAAACTGCAGAAACCGATGAAGAATATGATCCACTCTACGATGAAGCCGTCGCCTTTGTGACCGAAACCCGTCGCGGCTCGATTTCAAGCGTACAGCGTAAATTTAAGATTGGTTATAACCGTGCAGCGCGCATTATCGAACAGATGGAAGCCCAAGGTATCGTTTCGGCTCAAGGCCACAACGGTAACCGTGAGGTCTTAGCGCCGCCGGCACCAAAACATTATTAAGCCGCGCTGAGGCGTGGCTTTGATACACCCAAGGGTTTTACAGGGTAAGGAATAAAATGAAAAAACGATTATGCGCTGTGTTGTTAGCTTCACCTTTGCTATTTAGCGCGGCCGTGTTTGCCGATGATGCGCAGCAGCTCAGAGACAAACTGATTGGTACTGCATCACTAAAAGCCGATTTCAAACAAACCGTCACTGACGTCAATAAAAAGGTCATTCAGACGGGTTCTGGTATTTTTGCCTTGGCGTATCCAAATCAGTTTTATTGGCATTTAACTCAGCCCGATGAATCGCAAATTGTCGCCGATGGTAAAGATTTATGGATCTACAATCCCTTCGCCGAAGAAGTGGTCATCATGGATTTTGCTGAAGCCATTAATGCTTCGCCTATAGCCTTGTTAGTCCACCGCGACGATGCCACTTGGTCACAGTATTCAGTCACTAAGCAACAAGACTGCTATGAGATCAAACCTAAGGCGATTGATTCGGGCATATTGTCTGTCAAGGTGTGTTTCAAAAATGCCCAGTTAGCCAATTTTAATGTTGCCGATGACAAAGGTAATTTGAGCCAATTTGATTTGAGCAATCAGCAAGCGATTACCGATAAAGACAAAGCGCTGTTCAGCTTTGTGCTGCCTGACAATGTCGATGTTGATGATCAACGTCGTAAAACAGCGCACTAGGCGATAGCGTGAGCAGTTTATCCTTTAATTTCGCCCCCGACTTTCGTCCCTTGGCCGCACGTATGCGGCCAAGAACGATCGCCGAGTACATAGGTCAAGCCCATTTACTGGGTGAAGGCCAGCCGCTACGCAAAGCATTGGAAGCGGGACGCGCCCATTCCATGATGTTGTGGGGGCCGCCGGGCACAGGTAAAACGACCTTAGCCGAATTAATCGCACATTATTCAAATGCGCACGTTGAACGCATCTCTGCGGTCACCTCTGGCGTCAAAGATATTCGCGCGGCGATTGAGCAAGCGAAAGCCGTGGCTGAATCCCGTGGTCAACGCACGTTATTGTTTGTCGATGAAGTCCACCGATTCAATAAGAGCCAGCAGGATGCCTTTCTGCCATTTATTGAAGATGGCACTGTGATTTTTATCGGTGCGACCACTGAAAACCCGTCATTTGAAATCAACAATGCCTTGCTCTCGCGGGCACGGGTTTATCTTATCAAGCGCTTAAGCCATGATGAGATAGCCCACATAGTGACTCAAGCCTTAAGCGATACCGAGCGTGGCTTAGGCCAACGCCAATTTGTGATGCCAACCGATGTGCTCACCACATTGGCACAACTTTGTGATGGTGATGCCCGTAAAGCCTTAAATCTTATTGAGTTGATGAGTGATATGCTCATCGACGGTGGCACCTTTACCACTGATATGTTGATCCAAGTGGCGGGGCACCAAGTTGCCGGATTCGATAAAAATGGCGATCAGTTTTACGATTTAATCTCAGCCGTCCATAAATCAATTCGCGGTTCAGCACCCGATGCGGCGCTGTATTGGTTTTGTCGAATATTAGAAGGCGGCGGCGATCCGCTGTATGTCGCAAGGCGCTTACTGGCGATTGCCTCTGAAGATGTCGGCAATGCCGATCCTGCGGCGATGACCATCGCGCTTAATGCTTGGGATTGTTTTCACCGTGTTGGACCAGCCGAAGGTGAACGAGCAATAGCACAAGCCATTGTTTATCTTGCCAGCGCGCCTAAGAGTAACGCTGTCTATACCGCATTTAAGGCCGCCCGTGAGTTAGCTCGCGATACTGGGCAAGTCGAAGTGCCGCACCATTTACGCAATGCACCGACTCAGTTAATGAAAGACATTGGCATGGGAGCAGGGTATCGATATGCCCATGATGAAGCCAATGCCTATGCCAGTGGTGAAAATTATTTCCCCGAATCCCTGCAAACAGCGCAGTTTTATTTTCCGACTGAGCGAGGGTTCGAGAAGCGAATCAAAGATAAGTTGGCGCAATTAGCCCAGTTAGATCAAGCCAGCGAGCACAAAAGATATGAATAATCTCTTACTTGTGGCGCTAGGTGGTTCAATTGGGGCTGTTTTTCGCTATCTTATTTCAATATTCATGATCCAAGTATTTGGCAGCAGTTTTCCTTTTGGTACACTGTTGGTTAATGTCCTCGGTTCATTTTTAATGGGCGTAATTTACGCACTGGGGCAAATGAGTCATATCAGCCCAGAACTCAAAGCGCTGATCGGTATCGGCCTGTTGGGCGCTTTGACAACGTTTTCGACTTTCTCTAATGAAACCTTATTGCTGCTGCAAGAAGGGGATTGGCTGAAGGCGACTTTGAATGTGGTGTTGAATCTAAGTCTATGTTTATTCATGGTGTACTTAGGTCAGCAACTGGTTTTTTCTCGCATTTAACTATTAAGAATATATCACATGTTAGATCCTAAATTTTTGCGCAACGAATTAGAAGTTACCGCTGAGCGACTGGCCACCCGTGGCTTTATTTTAGACATAGCTCACCTCACTCAATTAGAAGAAAAGCGTAAGTCACTGCAAGTGGCTACCGAAGAATTACAAGCGTCGCGTAATGCCATCTCCAAATCCATTGGCCAAGCTAAAGCCCGTGGTGAAGATGTTGAAGCGATCATGGCGCAAGTGGGCGATTTAGGTTCACAGCTGGATGCCAGAAAGATTGAACTGGCGGCCGTGCTTGAAGAAGTCAATGCCATTGCCATGTCGATGCCCAACCTGCCAGACGAATCCGCGCCAATCGGTGCCGATGAAACGGAGAACGTTGAAGTTCGTCGCTGGGGCACGCCACGCACGTTTGATTTCCCAATTAAAGATCATATCGATTTAGGCGAAGGCCTAAACGGTTTAGATTTTAAAAATGCAGTGAAAATCACTGGCTCACGTTTTATCGTAATGAAAGGTCAAGTTGCCCGCTTAAACCGCGCCATTGGTCAGTTCATGCTGGACTTGCACACCACAGAGCACGGTTATACCGAAGCCTATGTGCCGTTACTGGTTAACGAAGCAAGTTTGCTGGGCACAGGTCAACTGCCTAAGTTTGGTGAAGACTTGTTCCACACTAAACCTGCCACCGAAGAAGGCCAAGGCTTAAGCTTGATCCCAACGGCCGAAGTGCCATTAACCAACTTAGTGCGCGATAGCATTGTTGATGAAGACGAGCTGCCGATTAAGTTAACGGCGCATACCGCGTGTTTCCGCAGCGAAGCGGGCTCATACGGCAAAGACACTCGCGGTCTGATCCGTCAGCATCAGTTCGATAAAGTTGAAATGGTGCAAATCGTTAAGCCGGAAGATTCAATGGCGGCGCTCGAAGCGCTAACAGGTCATGCTGAAACGGTATTGCAACGTTTAGGTCTGCCATACCGTACTGTGATTTTATGTACTGGTGATATGGGCTTTGGCTCAAGCAAAACCTACGACATCGAAGTCTGGTTACCGGCACAAAACACTTATCGTGAAATTTCTTCTTGCTCAAACATGAAGGATTTCCAAGCCCGTCGTATGCAAGCGCGCTACCGCGTGAAAGCTGATAATAAGCCCGCGTTACTGCATACTTTAAACGGTTCAGGTTTAGCTGTGGGTCGTACCTTAGTGGCTATTTTAGAAAACTATCAAAATGCCGATGGCAGTATCACAATCCCTGAAGTGCTGCGTCCCTACATGGGCGGCTTGACTCAAATAGGCTAATGGAACGCAAGATAATACTATGGATAAAGGCCAGCGCTATCTCCGTTGGCTTTCCTATACCGCTGTCATTGCAGTATTTTTTGCGGTGATGTTGGCGACCATAGGCAAAGCCGTCTGGGTTGTGTTAGAAAACGTCAAATAACCCTATTAACTTTGTTCAAGTAAAAAGAAAGGCATGTTTCCCAAGGGAACATGCCTTTTTGTTTGTGCCACATTGATGTTCAATGCTCACATTTGACGCTTACGTTCGATATCGAGTTAAGTGTGATGACTTAACCCAATACCATTAAATGCATTTAGCTGGCTTTGGCAGGCCTGCAATTTTTGTCGCTTGTTTTGCTGGGCCAATAGGGAACAAGGTATATAAGTATTTTGAATTGCCTTTGTCTGGACCTAAAGCTTGGCCAATAGCTTTGACTAATACGCGAATAGCAGGGCTCGTTTTGTATTCAAGATAAAAATCGCGAACAAAGTTAATCACTTCCCAATGGGCGGGCGTAAGCACGATTTGCTCTTCTGCCGCCAATAGTAAAGCCATATCTGGTTGCCAATCGTTGAGATCTTTTAAATAACCTTGATGGTCACGGGCGATTTCTGCGCCATTAAATTGCAATGGATTTACCACGTTATCACCTTGTCATGGAGTAATGATTGAGCCACAAATTCATTGTAATCGATAAGCGTCACGTTCTTTAAACGCTCAGATAGGCCGCGAGCGATGACATCGTCTTTTAAGACCATGAGCTTGAAGGGCGATAATGCCATTGCCCATTGACGCAGCAGTAACGCGTTCACGCCATCGCTCGATAGTAGAATCGCATCTTCCTTACAGGCGTAACGTAAGCAGAGTTTCAACGCACTATCTCGGCTGGGAGATGTTTGAATATGATGTAAAATCATCAGAATACTAAGACCTCATCAACCTGTTTTAAATGGGCAGCGATGGCTTCATCGTTGACCACAGTAACAGGAACTGACAGTAAACCATGGCTTAAGCCGTAGTCGGCTAAGGATTGCTTACAGACAAATACCGACTCGATATCATACAGCGGCAGTGCTTTAAAGGTGGAGATGTAATCTTTAGCGCCAATTAGCTCAGGTTGTTGATCTTTAATCAAATGCAGCACACCTTCATCGACAAACACTAAACTCACTTCTTGCTCAAAGCTGGCACTCAGCAGGGCGAGATCTAAACCTTCGCGGCCACGAACAGTACCGTGTGGCGAACAGCGAAATAGGATACACAATTTTTTCATAGTCACCCTGAAAGTTAAAAACTGATCAAACGATCGGCCGATTCAATGCCTGTGACAAGCTCGCCTAAACCGCCCATGATAAATGACTCACCCACATTCCAGTGGCTCAGGCCATTCTCGCTGGCATCTTGCTTACTCACAATCCCACGGCGCAGCGCTGCTGAAACGCAATTAACTAACTGGATCTGATGCGATTGCGCGAGCTGTTTCCAGTCACTGATCACATCGTTTTCATCGGAGGCGGGTAAGCTTAAATCTGTGGAGTTATACACGCCGTCTTGATAAAAAAACACACAGATAATCTGATGCCCAGCCAAAAGTGCCGCTTGGGCAAAGCGTAAGGCGTTAACACTCGCCGACGTGCCATAAGCGGGCCCGTTCACTTGGATAATAAATTTGCTCATTTAAAATAAAAATGGCCCTAAAAGTAGGGCCATTCTAACGCAAGTTAAGCTAAAAATCGCTAACTAGGATTAGTCATCGTTACCTATGCCCATAAGGTGCAATAGCGCGATGAAGAGGTTTAAGAAATCTAAGTATAATGAGATAGTTGCGCGAATGTAGTTCGTCTCGCCGCCGTTCACAATACGGCTAGTATCAAACAGGATAAAACCCGTCATCAATAATGCAATACCAGCGTTAATCGCCATAAAGGCCACGCTGTTACCCATAAAGATATTAATTACGGCAGCGGCAATCACCACAATCAAGCCGGCGAACAAGAATCCTCGTAGGAAAGAGAAATCTTTCTTAGTGGTCACGGCATAGGCTGATAACGCAACGAAAATCACTGACGTTAACCCCAGTGCTTGCATGATCAGCTGCGGGCCGTTTGCCATACCCGCGTAGTGATTCAGCATGTAGCCCAGTGACGCGCCTTCCATACCCGTAAAGGCAAACACCCAGAAGATACCCGCTGCAGATTCAGCTTTACGTAAAGTGACAAATAGCAAGACTAGGCCACCAATGGATAAGCCGATAGACATTAATGGACTGATATTTAATGCCATTGCCAAGCCAGCGCACAGGGCAGAGAAGGCCAATGTCATAGACAACAGCATATAAGTGTTTTTAAGAAGTTTGTTCACTTCCAGTGTTGACGCACTCGTCGAATATAAGGTTTCTTGGGTCATGTTGATCTCCGTTGACACATTTCCGAACTGATCGTTTTGATTTTTTACAGCACACTAAGTTCCCGTAAAATCCTAAAACGAACTTAACTGCATTCATGATACCGTACCTGAGATACGGGTGAAAGTCATAGAACCATGAATAACAAATTGTTAATCTTAAAAATTTTGCCTCGCCACACATATCAATCTTAAGTGCTAAGCGTTTGGCTAAGGTTGGTGCTATCCGTATATTTATCCAATAAGCACATGAATTCGGCGTTAAAACTGAATAGGCTTGATAAATACGCCCACTGAACTTACTGCCAATTCCAAGTTCAATACCGATTTCAAAGACAGTCCAATGCTAATTTCAATGCCAAGTATAAGGACGAGATCAACATATTGAGTTTAAACCAAGCTTAAGCCAGCCACTCTTTATGTAATTTTTCAGTATCGCCCAGATATTCCAGCACCCAAGCGAGCGCGGGCGACATCTTGTCGGCATTCCACGCGAGGCAACAAGGGCTGGTCTGTTTCGGATTTTCTAGCTGTTTCTCAACCAGCGCACCCGCTTTAATAAACACACTTGCTAAGTGCACTGGCATATAACCAACGCCTAAACCTTCGCGGAAACAGTTAATGGCGCGGATCCAATCGGGTACAACGAGGCGGCGTTGATTTTCGAGCAGCCAAGTCATGCGTTTGGGGATTTCCCGCGAGGTATCTTCTAGACAAATCGAGGGGAAAGGGCGCAGTTCATCGTCGCTGAGCGGGCGGTCAATATTGGCCAATGGATGATTTTTGCTAACTAAAAATGCCCACTCAATATCGCCCATGTCTTTATATTGGTACACGCCGCCGACTGGAATTGCGGTTGTGGCACCAATGGCGATATCACTGCGACCCGTGGCGAGCGCTTCCCAAACCCCGTTAAAGACCTCAATGCGAATAATTAATTCAATATCATGGAAATGACGGTAAAAGTCAGCAATCAATACGCTGATCCTATCGGCGCGGACGATATTATCCAGTGCGATGGACAAGGTCGGTTGCCAACCGTTTGCTACGCGCTGCGTGCCACGTTTCATCTCATCCATCTGCGTAAGCAAGGTTCTGGCTTGCTTTACAAAATGCTCACCCGCAGGCGTTAAGGTTACGCTGCGATGATGACGTTCGAAAAGAATGACGCCGAGTTCTTCTTCTATTTGCTTGACCGCGTAGCTCACGGCAGAGGGCACTTTATGCAGCCGATTCGCCGCTGCGGTGAAACTTCCTACACGAGCCACAATATCAATGAGTTCTAGCGCTTGTTCTGAGAGCATAGCTGACGTCCATTCCGATGAAAATAATTGATAGCACAAGTCAAAAATAAACGTTTCCAATAGATTTAACAAGTCATTAGACTGCACGCTTTAGTCAATCCGACCCAAATATATTATGAAAACTTCTAGTAACGCCTTTGTAAACATAAAGTTCTTTATGTTTCTATTCTATTTAGCCATGTTGAGCATGCTCGGTTTTATTGCCACTGACATGTATTTGCCTGCCTTCAAAGCAATTGAAGGCTCATTTAGCAGTACCCCATCACAGGTGGCGATGTCGCTGACCTGTTTCCTTGCGGGTCTTGCCCTAGGCCAACTACTTTACGGCCCCTTAGTCAATAAAATCGGCAAACGTTGGGCACTGATTTTTGGTTTAGTGGTGTTTGCCATTGCCAGCGTGTTTATTGCCAACAGTGATTCTATATTCATGCTCAATACCGCGCGCTTCTTCCAAGCGATTGGCGCCTGTAGTGCAGGGGTTATTTGGCAAGCGATTGTGGTTGAACAATATGATGCCGATAAAGCCCAAGGTATTTTCAGCAACATTATGCCACTGGTTGCATTATCGCCTGCATTAGCACCGATCCTTGGCGCTTACATTCTGAACGAATTAGGCTGGCGTGCAATCTTTATCTCTTTGTGTGTTATCGCTTTTCTACTGATATTGATGACCTTGTATTTTGTGCCAGGCAAGCGTCAGCATACGCACAGTGATCATGCTGCAGTATCTTATGGGCAAATTTTGAAAAACACCCGCTATTTAGGCAACGTCGTGATCTTCGGCGCCTGTTCCGGTGCTTTCTTTGCTTACCTAACTGTATGGCCAATTGTGATGGAGATGCATGGTTATCTGCCAACTGAAATCGGCCTTAGCTTTATCCCGCAAACCATTATGTTTATTGTCGGTGGTTATGCGAGTAAGTTACTGATAAAACGCATTGGTGGGCATCAAACGCTGAATATCTTGTTGTCGATTTTTGCAGCCTGCGTTATTTCGATCATCATGTTCACGCTGATTTTCCCAGCAAGCACGATATTCCCACTGCTTATTTCGTTCTCTATTTTGGCCGCAGCTAATGGTGCAATTTACCCGATAGTCGTGAACAGCGCGCTACAGCAGTTTAGTCAGAATGCCGCTAAGGCCGCAGGATTACAGAACTTCTTGCAGATAAGCATTGCCTTTGGTGCATCTAGCTTAGTCGCTATGTGGGCAAGCCTAGGTGAAGTAGCGATCGGTTGGGGCATCCTATGTTGCGCTATCTTAGTTGTGGTCGGCTATGTGCTGAAGAGCCAACAAGGGTGGGGTGATTTTGCCAAACATTTCACTAAGCCAGATCCCGCACGTGTTGGCATAGTGGCCGATGTGAAGCAAAATCCAGCGGATTGAGTGTAATAGCAACAATCGGCACATAATTGAGAGTTAGTGCTTTACAGTCAATACACTTACTTATATTATGCGCCTCGTTCGGAGGGGTGGCAGAGTGGTTTAATGCACCGGTCTTGAAAACCGGCGTGGGTTTATAGCCCACCTAGGGTTCAAATCCCTACTCCTCCGCCATATTCAGTCAAAAAGCCGCTAAGCAATTAGCGGCTTTTTGCATTTTAGCGATTCTAGCTTTGAGTTTCTGATTCGAAACGCAGTGCCTCCAGCATATTTCACCAACAAGGCCGTCAGCACTGATGGCCTTGCTGTTTTTATCATTTAGCTCTAGATTTGCTCATTCAAGATGATGCACTGACAATCTCAGCCATCATTAAACCTTGGGTAGTTTGTGTTGGATCATGGCCAGCGCAAAGGCGTTCCAGTCTGCATTAGCATAACTACTCACCAGATCCCTCAGGATAGTCGGTTCGCCGACGCTATCCACCTGCTGCGAAATTATCGACAAATTCAGCGCATTACAGTAATCCTGCCGCTCCACCACAAAAAACTGCTTCTTGAAGGGGAGTAACAGTGTGCCTTCAGCTTGTGCATTAAAATCACGCGCGGCTAAATAACCTGTAAACCAATGATTGAGTAGCGTATCGCATTGCTTAGTATGGAATAAGTTTCCCCAATCATCCCCGAGTATGGCTTGACCCGACAGGACTCGCTGGCAATGATGAAAATCGATAAACCCTAGCTCACGTGCAATCACTTGTTGGCAATGCTTAAGCTGGAGTTCTGAGTGTAGGATGCCCAACTTCGCCATTAAGGTCGCGACTCTTTGCTTGGCAGACGGCTCATCCTGCTGACAAGCTTTGAACAGCTTCTTAGCGCGAATTTTAGTTTCATTTAATGCGATGGCGCTTGAGTCTTTCATTTTGGTTAACTTCAATTTGCATTACCTCCACGACTGACTCGATTTGCTTGCGGCACGTGAATGAAAGGCCAAATACTGATGATCAATAAACTCAAGAGACAAGCTAAGATGTCCGCGATTGGAAAGGCCATCCATAACTCAATCAAAGCGTTTGGCATGATCTTAATGTTTAATGCACCTGTGATAAATGAAATATCTGCGAAGGATAGTTGAGGTAACAGAACCAGCAGGGGCAGTAATAAACCATAGATTTTTATCCCAGATAATAGCAATGCAAGCTTAGGGCGGTTTGTGCCTTGATACATAGCAATCGCAATACCTGTGAACCCCGCCAAAGGTAAGGCGATAAACGTCACACTCGAAATCTTAACACAGGCGGCAATGAGTGAGTGATTATCGGTGAAAACACCAAATACCGAGGTAGGAAACCCCATAAATATGATTGTCACCACACTCAGATAACAGCAGGTCAAGACGATTCCCCATTTAGCACACGCTAACACCCGAGAAGATGCCATCGCCCCATAGTTATAGGCACTGATCGTTTGTGCTGCACTGGTGAGAGCCATGAGCGGCAGGGCGATAAAAATATTAAAGCGGCCGATCAAACCATAAGCGCTGATCATGTACGCGACCTCATTCGCCGCTGGCGTATTGGGCACTACATTGGCTAATTGACTGACTAAAATATGATTTACCAATGAGATCACGCAGGCAATCCCAAGATATGACAATAGTATTGGGCTACCCAAGCCAAGAATCGCTTTTATCTCAGTGAGGTTGAGCTTTATCTGCTCTATTCTAAAACAAATAGGCTGGGCAGCTTGCCTATGAAGCGCCTGCTTATTGGCAAAGCGGTTATTGGGGACAAAATAAACGACGGCGATAAATAGGCTCACACATTGGCCCGCCACCGTTGCCCACGCCGCACCACTTACGCCCATCTCCAAAACGGCAATGAAAATGGTTTCTTGAAATAATTTCTTAAAATGCTTCTTTAGAATGTTTGTTTAGCTGAGCGCTTGCGCTTAACTTTTAGGAGTAATGCGAATGATAAACTCATCATTACCCTGAAGTTTAATTTCCGTTTTAGCGGATAAAACCACCCAATCCAACCAGTATTGCCATAGGTCGGCCCAACATGGACTGGCTCATCACCAGCGCAAAACATTCCTTTGCTGAATAATTATCAAAAGAGTCTCGGCAGGTGATGTATTTATCAGTTAGTCGGCATAAATGGATTGAGTTACCCAGTGGCAAAAATAGCCTATTAAAGGGTCTTGTTTATTTTTTAGAGTATATAAATGAATAAAAACAAGAAGCCTGAAACACGAAGCCGTCACGTCGGAAAGCAAACATTTCATTGTTTCAGAGATAGACGCGCTAATGCCGATAACGACACATTATCGGCATCCTTATCCCTTCCATACAAAACTGCGCACAATGTATATTATGTTAAATATGGCTAATGTTTATTATATTTCACCCGTGTGTGTGTTCGTGGCCACTCAGAATGAGATTTCGCGGCAGACTGAGATTTACCTTTATGATGAACATGAATCTAGGCCGCAAGCTAACCTGCTGATATTTTTTGCTGTTTGACTAGCTAGGATTAGCAAATGGATATTCAGATAAAAATTACGGACGGTTTCTTATTCGATTAGATTGAAGTTTTCATCTAAAGTCTGATATCGAAGATGTCACTGAGCTATTGGATTTTCGCGTCTCTACGTGAATGCTTTTAGATTTTGTGTAACCATATGCGAAAGAAATCATGTAAAACGCGCAGTAACAGCTTTAAAGCAGATTTACTTATGCAGAAGCCTTCAAGTTCGAAGATATGATATGACTCTATCGAAGCGGATGTTAAAGCGACCTAAACTCTGGCTAAGTGATACATTTGTCTTACCGGCTATAAATGCACTGATTGATACATGAAATTTTTAGAAATGAACTGAGCGACTGAGTTCCTGTGTATAAATGTGTCAGTACATAATGAGTTCATTGAACGGTTTAATAGTGTTATCTGAGTCTCCAAGAATGCCGATAAATGACGTTATCGGCATTAGCGTAAAACTGTATTTTTCTTGAATAATAGCTTATGCACATAGTAACAAACTGTATTCATCTGATTGAATCATGATGGACAACAAAAACTGTGTATGTCGAAGATACACGGCCCTAACTTGTTGCGAATTGCGAAGCTAGTAAATCTCAGCGCATGGCCCACTTTATACTCTTTAAACCCCAAGAATTTCATACTCAATAAAACATTGATGAGCTATATCTTGGTACGCCTTCCCTCATTAGTTGCTAAAATTGGACTAAGTCTTAATTGCATAGTTCAAATAAAATCGAGTCATGACTACGTTACTACTATCTCCCTTATCCGCCCTCGCCCATCAATCTTTGTAAAGGTTTGTTCTAAGTATAACAATCCATTGCTTGAAGTTATCAATACCACCTAAATAACTGAAATTATGCAACTTAAGTTTTGAAAATGAAGTTTAGAGGCTTGTATGTCGCGTCGCTACGTGAATTCTTTAGCGTGTTGGCTGGCATAGCCCTCAATTATTTACGTAGCAGCGCGTTCTTTTTGACTGGTATCAATATTGCCAATCTTCATAGGCCAATGGCAGACTATTGAGTAAATTACGATGCTCTCGCCAATTTGGCATTTGCTTGTCCATGATGGCGCGAAATCTTTCGTTATGATGACGTTCAAGTAAATGAGTCAGTTCATGAACCAAAATGTATTCAAGGCATTCTGGCGGTTTTTTGGCTAACTCTAGGTTTAACCAAATGCGTTTTGCCTGAATATTACAGCTGCCCCATTTGGTTTTCATTTTCTTAATGCCGATGTAGTTTGCTTCTACACCTAAACGCTCTTGCCATATCTCGAGTAGATGCAAAATCCTTTGTTGCATTTCCAATCGATAAAATCCGTTAAGGAGTTTCAAGCGATTTTCTGTTGAAGTATCCGTTGATACCGCAATGACTAACTTCGACACGCCTTTAAGACTCACAAGGTGTCTGCCAGTCGTCTCAACCATACTTAAGCGGTATCTTTGTCCCCATAGGTAATGGCTCTCACCGTTAACCATTTCGCGACTTGATTGCCTAGGTTGGGTAACAAAATCCCTTTGTTGCTTTTTAATCCAGGCTAACTTGCCTATAACAGCTAAACGTATCGCTTGCTCTGACGTATGAATAGGAGCTGACACTCTTACTCTTCCATCCGGAGGTAATACGCTCAAATGTAAGTTTTTAATATTCTTGCGATTAACCACTATTTCTATGCCGCGCACTTCGATTGAAAAAGTCTCATCTAAAGGATGTGTTGACGGCATTAATGGTATTCCTTCTGTGCTTTAATAAGCTCCATTATTGCAGCCACATCAATGCCATAACTGGCAGTTTCTTCACGGATTGCATTAGCAATTTCACGTTCCTTAAATCGATCACCTAGCCAATCCGCTCTCTTAGTAAAGCGAACTGCAGTATCTATTTTGGTGGTTAATACTTCATCATTACCAAAGTTATCGAAAATAGCTTGTTTAGCTGCGGTATCAATAGAATCCGGATAGCTAGATTGACTCGCGCCAACAGGATTAACCACTTTTTTGGCCAGTTCACGGATTTTTTCTAAATACTCTTGATAATTCAGTGCTTTTTCTCGGCGCTGTTTTATTAGCTCTTCGAGCAATGTCGACATCTGGTCAAAATATTTAGGGTTAACTGGATTTTCATCCACTATGGTTTTACGGACGTTATTCTCAATGGCTTCCGCCATAGCATCTTCATTATCGCGCAATCCTTTTGGGAGTTGATCCATGCCCTCCCCGTTGTTATTGATCACTAAATCGATTAGCCCGAAGTCTTCAAAATCCATTAACACTTCGCTGTCATCTGCTCGAATATACATATCGAGCAAGTGACGCATTGCCGGTTCAAAGCGCTTCATTTCGAGTAAATCACCGCTGGCAAGCTTCACTTCATCGCGCACTTTCTCATAGAACACGACTTCAGCTTTGATCTGGATAGATTCTTCTGTGGTGTAACCCGCTTGCTCCATTTCATTGGCTAAATTGGCGTAAGCGCGGAGCAGCTTAGCGACCGCAGTATAGAGTGTCAGGCGCAGTGTTTCTTGTTCGCTTCTAGTGTCCGCATCATAGCTAACACCAGATTTGCCACAAAAATAATGAATAAAATCTTGAGTATGACGAGGCGTTTCAACGGGTTCGCAAATCGCCCGTACAGTCTCCAGTGCATTATCGAGATCTTCCCTCGCCTGCACTAATCTGTCCTTCAATAAACCAGCAACATCTTCAACATCATAAGCGTCAAACGCTTCGGCGGTGTAGTCTTTTAATGCTTTGTCTAATGACCTAAATAAATCTTTATAGTCAATGATATAACCATATTCTTTATCCTCACCATCGAGTCGATTCACCCGACAAATTGCTTGGAATAAGTTATGATCGGCCATCGACTTATCAATGTATAAATATGTCGCAGAAGGCGCATCGAAACCCGTCAGTAGCTTATCAACCACAATCAATAAACGCATTTGACCAGGTTCGTCGATAAAACGCTTTTTAACCTCTTTTTCAAACTCTTCGACTCTTTTAGCCGCTTCATCTTCTGATTGTTCGAAGTAACTCGCCAGCATTTTTCGGTATACATCGTACTTAAACAGTTTTTCTGTTAACCCTTCTCCCGACTCCTCACCCTTAATTGAACCGGCAACAGGCTGATAGCTGGTGACAATCGCGCACTTGTCATGTAAGTCAGTTTTACTAAACAGATCATAGACAACACAGGCTTGATGCACGCTAGCACACACCAACATGGCATTGCCTCGGCCGTCCATCAATCGTGGTTTAAGTTCCATATCCATTAAGATATCGCTAACGATTTTTTCGAGCCGTGATTTACTGGAGAGCACTTTTTGCATCGTGCCCCATTTTTGTTTTAGCTGCATTTTCGCTAGGTGAGACAATCCCTTGGTTTTAGCCTCAAACCACTGATCAATTTTTTTCTCTGATGTTAAATGCTGATCGATATCTCTGGCTTCGTAGCGTAAATCCAGCACCACACCATCAAGTACAGCTTCATTAAACTTGTAGGTATGAATGTAAGGGCCGAAGATTTCAAAGGATTTTTTCTTATCCTTTTTCATTAATGGCGTGCCCGTAAAACCGATAAACATGGCTTCAGGCCACTCTTTACCACTAAGCAGAGATTTCATTGCCGTATGCAACTTGCCAGACTGAGTACGATGACACTCGTCAACAAAAACAAACAAGTTGCCTTTAACGCTAAAGTCTTTTGGCAAGTTACGGGTCATTGCTGCAATAAAATCGTCGGTTGCATCGTCATCGCCTCCCACTCCAGCATTGTCATCTAGCGCTTCGCCATTGCGGCCAAATTTATGTACCAATGAGCATAATAACCAAGGATTGGGCTTATTTAGGCTGGCGACTAAATCACTGCCACTTTTAGTACGGTAAATAAATTCATCAACACCGATAAAGACTTTTTCAATCTGCTCGTCGAGTTCGGTTCTGTCTGTAATGATCAACACCCGAGAATCGGCGACATTTTCACGGATCCACTTAGCCAACCACACCATGGTCAAGCTCTTGCCTGAACCTTGGGTGTGCCAAATGATTCCACCATGGCGTGACTTAATGTGTTTTCTGGCGGCTTGAATACCAAAGTATTGATTATGACGGCAGGTCTTTTTTACCCCAGAATCAAATACAATAAAGTCGTGGATCAGTTGTAAAAACCGCGATTTATTACAAAGCTGGCCTAAGTGCGAATCCAGTAAAGTGCTCGCATTTTCTGTTTTATCCACACTCGTGATAATGGCAGGATCTTTCCATTCCACATTTTCTTTCCACTCAAGATAGTATTTCTCGGTGGTTTCAATCGTGCCGTAGCGCACACCTTGGGTATCATTGCCTGCCATGACAAGTTGCATGGTCGTAAAAAAATTGCGGATAAAGTCTTTCTTTTGATTATCGAGATTCTGGCGTATCCCTTCACTCACAGAAACAGACGAGCGCTTTAGCTCAATCACCCCAAGGGCAATACCATTGACATACAGTACCAGATCGGGACGTTTTGTTTTGGGCGATAGCTGATCCCCCTTCACTGTCACTTCTTCAGCAATAGCAAAATCATTCGCTTCAGGGTGTTGCCAATCAATCAGCCAAACCGTTTGATTTTGCTCACCTGCGCCCTCTTTCTCTTTCACGCCATAACGTAATAAGCGATACACCTCTTTATTGGCATCATAGAGTTTTTTGCCTTCACCCAACGCAGTTGCAATATCCAGTTTACGTAATGCACGATTGATCAGTAGCTCTGATATGCCGCGATCGGCCAGCCAATTGGCTAATATATGGCTTTCAACATTACGGTTAGCTTGTCTATCCTTCCAATCACCTAAATAGCGATAGCCCAATTCATTTTGAAAGAATTTGACCACACGGTTTTGGGTGGCACGTTCCTTTTGGCCGACATTACTCATTCAACAACTCCGTTGTTTTGTCATTCACCTTTTTAATATAAAGATTAAAGTCGCTAATCATTTTTTGATGATGGTGCCTGATTTCATCTTTTTTCCACTGTTTATTTGAATATATATCTTCAAGCTTAAGCGACACACCTTTACCTTTATGTCTTTCTTCGAATTTAGCTTTTTTGATAGTAAAACCATCATCGGTCATTTCAGAGTTAATACTTCCAGTGACTAAGGCTAAGTTCCCAAAAGTGTGAAGTAAATTAGCAGGTATTGCATCTTGCGGAATTCTAGGATTTTGCGGCGTGACATGCTCAACCGAGTTTTTAGCTGTCATTCTAAAATTATCGACAAGATTACTTTTTTTAGCTTTGAGTTTGAGATACTGGACGTATTCAAGTTTGTAAAACCAATAATGCGGATATTGAGTCCCATTATCGTAGGGTTGGTTAAGGCTTTTAGCCGCGTTTAACACTTTCTCTTTATGCCAGCAATTCACTAAATAACGATGAGTACGTTCAATCAAAGGGGCGTCAGCCACACTACATAGCAAATGATTATCAAGATGCTGCAAATAGTAAAGTGCATTTTTCTCATTGTTTTTTAACAAAAAATTAAGTAATGGTGTTAACCAATATTGAGTTGTCATTTGCTGTGAGTGATACAGCATACTCTGTAAAAGTGCAAAATCTGGATCTGCATCGGTGGAATAACGTTGTAAATATTCGGTTTTTTTCTTTGTATTCCGATTGACGTATATTCTACGAATAGCATGTTGTTTGTCTTCTTCAACTAGTACCCATTTTATGATGTGCTTATCAAATTGATAGCGTACTTCCCAAACCAGTTCGAAAAATTGCTTCACTTGCTCACTGTTAGGTTGAAATTTAAGCCAGTGTAATTTGAATATTTGCAATAGATCTTTATCAGAAACTTTGTTGATGTCTTTATGTTCGAACTTGCCACTTTGCTGTAAATATATCCGCAATGTATGTTGTAAAAGCATTGAAAAAGTAATGATGCTTGATACCCTGTCGGGTAAACCATCATCAACTTCGTCTTCAGGTTCAGAGTCATTCGAGGTGAAACTATTTTTGTTCTTTAAAATGGCTTCCAAACTCATAGGCTTGGTTTCAATATGCTGCTTGTTTTGCTTTAAGCTCTCAATGACATATTTGGCTTTACTGAGTTGTTCGCGTTGATAAACGTATGATTCGATTTTACTTTCGTATAAAGAAAGGGTATTAACTTGGGTGGCTGCGCGTAAATGGCGCTCAATGTAACCGTTCATGTCTGAGCATGCATCCCACAACTGTGCATAAGCTTCACGTTCTTTTGAGTCTATGCTTTCAAGTAGCTTAGCTTTTAGAATTTCATGATGCTGTAACTGCACTCCACGATTATTAATCACTTCAAATAATTTATTTAAATCTGTCTCTTTAGGGACTTTTGTTAATATCATCTGAACTTTCGTGAGAATAAAATCAGTTAAAGTAACTTTATCTACCTTGACTTCAGCATTGTCAAAATAAGACTTGATATATTGAAGCGCATCTTCTAACTGTTTAGCTTGCGGTAAGGATACTTTACACAACTTTTCAAAAAATTCAGTGACTTGAGGGCGAATGGCAAAGTTTATCCGTGGGCGAACACCTTGCTCAGTTTGCACTTGTCGATACTCAGTAAGATGCTCACCCAGTACCACGCTTATCAGCCATAAGGTGGTAAAACGTTGCTGTCCGTCAATGAGATCATAGAGTTTACTTGTGTCAGTCGTATTCTGTGATGTCCTTTCTATAACTAAGGTGCCGCCTAGATAAAACTCATTTTTATCTTCTTGCCAGGCAGTTACAATATCATCCAACAAGCTGTGAATTTGTTCTTTTCCCCAGACGTACAGTCTCTGATAAATGGGGATATTAAAGAAATACTCATTTTTAATTACGTCTTCTAAAGTAATTAAATCTGACTCGAATTTAGACATGACAAGCTCCCTGCTGTACACCGAGTTTCTCTACACTCACTTGACTGAGTTTATGTGTAATCGTGTTTTCAATATGTTGGTTTGTCTTATCTCTCAAATCTCGAACATTAAAATAACCTGCAACAGCAGACGCATAACGCTCTTGGACTAAGCGGTTATTCTTAATTTGTACTTGCCATCCATCATTGCTTGCATACGCATTGCTCACATCACTTTGCCGTAAAAAACGGATCACATCATCGTTGTCGTAGGCGTAGGCAAGCACATCGAGTAGATTCTGTTTTGCATCCCGTAGAAATTTAAGTGGCGTTTCACGGCGGATGTCGGCCTGTGTTAATCGAATTGCGCCCAAACGATGATCTAACCAAATAGCAAATCGTAACAATCCCTCGCTGCCTAACCTGTCGAAATATGTCAAAACCGCTAAGCGGAATAGACTCTGTAAATAAGCAGATAAGGTTGAAACAACGTCATTATAAAAACCTTGTAGTGCTAACAATTCAGGGCTATCAGATGGCTGATGAAATAACACATTGAGCATTGAGGCATATTTTTCAGCATAGAGAAAAAAACCTACACCTTGGCTAATGGGCTGGCGCAAAGCAAAAGGTAAATAAGCCGCTTGTTGGCCAATATGTTGTTTTGCTGGCGTTAACGAATAGTCATTGGTGGTAGTTAATGTAAGGCTTTTCCCCCATTGGTTTGTTCCTGCACAGTACAGCGCCACTTCTCCAATAATGGCTTTTTTGCTGTGCTCACCGAAATGCTTAAGCATTTCATCTTTACTTTCTAGCTCTTCTACTTGATTGCCAGTCCAATTACGGCCACGCCACAAATAATAATGAAATAATTCAGGAGCAAAATCATTATGCTGGCTAGTTTTGCCTAACTCGCCTTGGAGTTGAACTTGCTCCCAACGTCTCGCACAATGGCTTTGCAATTGCTCGACCAATTTAAGATTACCGTCTTGAATGGCACGTAAATGGTAAGCTTTGAGTAAATCTGTGCTGCCAAGCGGCACACCACGATTATTCTGAGTATCAAAAAAGGTAAAGGCTAAGTCTTCTCGCTGCACAGCAATGACAGTGAAGCGTAATTGCTTAAACACCTTAGTAAATGCATCCTTATCAATTTTCTGCTCTTTGAACCATGCTTGCATAGTGCATTTTGCTTGCTGGATATTGACCAAAGATCGAGACGAGCGAAATTCAAACTGTATATGCGCTGGTAACTTACCGTATAACAACCAATACAAAACCGACAAGCTAGTTAAGCGCTGTTGGCCATCAATAACGAAATGCTTGTTTTGCTTAACACCAACTTTCTGGTGCAGCAGCAAAGTGCCCATGTAATATTGTTTAGCGCCATTATTTGTGTGGATGAATTCCGCAAAATCATTCAACAACTGAATGATCTTATCTTCGCCCCACACATAAGCACGTTGGTAGCTATCTAACGCTAATGGACTTTTTACGTTTGCTAATTGACTAAAACTCACCAATTTTACCGTCACATCCTGTGGTACTAATTCCTTTTTACTCATTACACACTGACCTCAGATATTGTGTCTTTGTCAAACGGCAAGCGGGTTTTACCCGTGAGCAGTTCTTGCATCATGCCTTGTTTGATTTGGCGGGTTTTGCTTAAGCGTTGCTCGAGGGTTTTGATTTCGTTATCCATATCCGAGAGAATAGTGGCGATCGCGGTTTGCTCTTTTATATTAGGAACTGGAATAAGTAATGGAATAATATGCTTATTATTGATTTGAGGTATGGATGTCGTATCTGCAACTTTATCTAATCCTCGATAGGTCAACATATTATAGAGATAGAGGCTAACTAGACTATCCCCACAAGTTAGTGTCATTAAGTTCGTATCCATAAAACTGTCGTTTTTTAACACTCTTATTTTGTTTAGGAGTATTGAAGCGCCTCTTTTGGGAAAAATTATACTATTGGCTTTAACTACTTTTTTTGTGTCAATACGGTATTCTGTATCTTCTGCGTATACCAAGCCATTATTCAATTGCTCAACTTTAAAATATGGTACACCATCAGGTTTAAATTGAAACTTTGACGGGCTTTCTCCACTTTGAATGGTAACCAACTCTCCTAAAGCTTTTATATCCCAATCTTCTGGGATTTCGCCTAGTTCGCTGGTTTTGGTGCCTTTACGTCGGCTATTCATGCCTACGCTCTCTTGAGAAGCTAGATAGCCGTCGTCGCAGGCTCCGACGTTAACATTCGTTGCTGATGCATTATTGCGCTTACCTTCGACTGCGCCATCTGTACTGTTAATATCAGAATAATAGCCAAACTGCGGTAAGCGGGTTTTGCCGGTGAGCAGTTGCTGCATGGTGGCGGTTTTTATCGCTTGTTTTTTGGCGATAAGTTTTTCTAACTCACTCAGCAAGGCATCAATATCAGACAAAGCATTAGCTATTGCGGTTTGTTCTTTTAATGAAGGTCGAAGAACCTTTATATTTAAACAAGCTTGTTTGTTGAGCTTAGGTTGGGCTGTACCTGAGTTAAGCAACGAATAATCTAAACTTTCAAGATATGAAGTTAAAAAATCGATATGAAAATTGGATTTAGGTATCATGACATGGGCATGATTGTTTACCCAAATTTTCCCATTTGCCCTGAATGCAAGAGGTAAATTACGGCTAAGTATGTTCTCACCATCTTCCCCTAATAATATAAACTCACCATCAAAGATATAGTCATTAACATAGTCAACAATCCCCGATGCACCATAATATGGATATTGTCCCTTTATCCTTGCTCTGTCGCCGGATTTTACTGGTCGCCTTTGGCCATCTAAAAAATTAGCGGCGTCATCTAATGTAATGACATCCCAATTTTCTGGAATCACCCCTATATCAGTCTGTTTATACCCTTCTGGTATCACTTGGTTTATTGCTTGACTCATAGTGTCCACTCCAAACCCATGGCTTTGAGGTGGCCCGCGACTTTATCGCTTAAAGCTTCAACCGATTTTGTTAAGGTGGGCAGCGGCGTGCTGTAACGCTCCTCCAGCTCTTTGACGCGGTTGGCCATTTGCTGAGTGACACGCTCAATCTCTGCAATGATGTTGGCTTGCAATGTGGCGAGCCATTTGTCGTTGACGATCAGGGTTTTAATTTCGTCAATGCTCAAATGTGGGTATTGCTTAAATACCGCTAAATCCAAGATTTCTTGGGCTTCTTTTACGGCTTTTTTGGCGTTGGCATCAGAGGTAAACAACTTGGTCGCTTGCTTAAGGGCGGCAATTTCCGCTTTATCGGTGGCGACTTTAAGGCGCGCCGCGACGCTGACTTTGGTTATTTTGTCTTTGTCGTTTAACGCATCGGCGAGCAAGCCTTCTTCGCTCCCTGTTCCAGAAGGGGCATTTTCCTCTAGATAAGTTTCGAGGGCTTGAGTGGCTTCGTCTTGTTTGACTTGAAGGGCATCAAGCTTGGTTTGCTCCGCGGCAAAGTAACGCGCCACGATTAAGCATGGTGGGATCAGCTCGGCTTTGTATTTTTTCTTGTTAATGATTAAATCGGGTGTTTCTTTAAGCTTTTCACCTTTGGCTGCGACTAACTCACGCAGGGTTTTACCCGCTTGCCAGTCATCTTGCGCTAATACGTAGACGTCATCTTGCAGTGTGTCGCTCCAGTAATCCATGAGGATCTGGTAGATGTCGTACTTGCTCAGCAGTTCACTGTTGGCGTAGGCGGCTAATAGGCTTTCTGATATGTCGTGGATTAACTCTTTAGGGCTGTCGCCTAGACTCATTTCGGTTAACGCAGCTTGTTTCACCCAGGCTTTAAAGGGGAATAAGCTGCGGCTGGCAAAGTCTTTAAACTCGCTATGGGCCAAAATACTGGCTTTCACTTTGCTGGCGTCTATCATGCAGTGGCTGTAGCCATCACGCGCTGGCAGCTCTGGGTTACGACCAAATAAGGTCGCTCGAATACTAGGGAATACCTGCCAGTAATGCGCCAGGGCATCGATATCGCGATTAGGAATACCGCCTTGCAAGTGGGCGCTTAAATCGTGTAAATCTTCTGGCTCTGATGAGTCGATATAACGCGGTATGTTGAGGTTGTAATCGTTTTTGGCAATTTCATCAATCGTGACTAAACGGCTAAAACGCTCTAGCTCAAGCCCTTTATTAAACACATCGACAATTTTATGAATGTCTTGGCTGCGCAGGCGGTTTTTATTGCCGTCTTTGATGAAGCCTTTGCTGGCGTCAATCATAAAGATGGAACGGCCGGTGATGTGAGTTTGATTGTTTTTCACGTCATTGCCGTGCCCTTCAATCAGCGGCCTTTCACCCTGCAGGGCTTCACCAAAGTGAACTGCAGCTTTTTGGGCGTGCTCTTTGTCAATCACGATAATACAGGCGGGGATCCCCGTGCCGTAGAACAGGTTGGCAGGTAAACCAATAATGCCTTTGATGTAACCTTGCTTAATAAGATTTTGACGAATATTGGCTTCGGCGTTGCCTCTAAACAGTACGCCGTGGGGCAGAATGACTGCGCCCTTACCTGTGCTTTTTAAACTGGTAATGATGTGCAGTAAGAAAGTGTAATCACCGTTCTTTTCGGGCGGAGTTCCCCAAGTAAATCGATCATAGGGATCGTTTAGTGGGTTTAAGCCACTCGTCCAGTTTTTGTTAGAAAATGGCGGGTTAGCCACGGCAAAGTCAAAGGTTTTTAGTTTATTGGCGCCGTCTTTCCACTGCGGATCGGCAAGGGTGTTGCCTTTCCAGATTTTAGCTGTGGCATTGTTGTGCAAAATCATGTTCATGCGAGCAAGTGCACTGGTGGCGTTGTCCATCTCTTGGCCGAAAATAGACAAGCCGCGTGGTGCTTCGTTACTGGCTTTTAACAGCAAAGAACCCGAACCACAGGTGGGGTCGTAAACAGTGGCATCTTGTGGGGTATTGTTTTGAATACCAACCACTTTAGCCAGAATTTGCGAGACTTCTGACGGGGTATAGAATTGGCCTTTGGATTTGCCCGATTCGGTGGCGAAGTGGCGCATTAAATACTCATAGGCATCCCCTAATAAGTCGTCACCATCGGCACGGTTACCGGTTAAATCTAATCCTTGGAAAATCCCGACTAACTTAGTCAGGCGATCAACCATTTCCTTGCCTTTGCCGAGCTTGTCTTCATCGTTAAAGTCGGCAACATCGATAACGCCTTTAAGATCGTTTTCTTCCGCTAAGCTACCAATGATTTTATTGAGTTTATCGCCGATTTCTTTATCGTTTTTGGCGGCAATCATGTCGTCAAAGCTGGCACCTTTGGGCACGACTATCATGCCGTACGGATCGCCTTTATATTTGTCGGAAACGTATTTCATAAACAAGAGTGTGAGAACGTAATCCTTGTATTGGCTGGCGTCCATACCACCACGCAGTTCGTCACAGCTGGCCCAAAGGGAGGAATAGAGTTCGTTCTTTTTAATGGCCATGTGGCGTCCTATCTTGCAAGTTATTTTGACGATGAAGTTGCAGCGAGTAATAGCGTTATACCTTGAGCCGCGTTCTGTAGCACCTAGCTTGAACAACGCTGAGGAAAGCCATTCGTTGAAAATGAGTTTTGTGAAAAACGTCGAATGGTTTGCTGAGTAAAAAATGCCCACAGCGGTATACAGTGTTGATGCCTTTTTCAGCGTTTTTCGCTAAATGTTAAGCTTCATACAAACATCAACCTTTTCAAATACAAAAGTACAAAAATGTCGGCTTGTAAGATACCAGCCAAGTTGCTTTAAAACCAGAAAAATGGCCGTATTTTAAGTGAGAATGTGATGAGGAGGATATGAAACTAATCCTTACTTAAAGCGGCTAATGACATTTAGCCGCTTAATACATAGAAGTGTGGCTAATCTAAATATTAAAGAGTTCTGAGCTATGATCCTTAGCTTGTTTCCCCTGTCCTTTTGACTGTACAACTAATGTAAGCGAGTCTTTTAAGGGCATGGGGTTACCATTTCTATCATAACCAATCGAAGCCTCGGGTTTGAAATCTTCTAGCACTTCCGCAAAGGCTTGGACAATATTTTCAGATTCATTGAATGCTTTAGGCTTTAGCCTGAGCAATTCATCAAAAATTTTCACATCTAATAATGTACCATCTAGCCAATTAACCGAACATTTGTAGCCAAACTGCCAAACTATTGATGAACCTTCAGAATACGCTTGTAAATGAGAAACATTTTTACCAATTTCACAGGCTCCGATCACTACGCCGACAATATTATTTGTTTGTGCTTTTTCATGGATAGCGAACATAGCCGTTGATAAATTCAATCCTTCAAGGCGCTTACCACTGCCATGGCATGCGATATAAATATAGAATTGGCTATATTTGAGTTCCATCATGTCATTAAGAGCCATCTCAAAGCTTTTTCTTTCATAGAACTGAGCATGAAATACATCAAAATCACCATTCAACTGCTGCAGTCCATGAAAAAATGGCAGTACACTTGCCCTATTATTATCGCTAGTATTCGTGCCCCAAGGGCGCTCTAAAACAATCAAAGCTGTTTTGTTTTTCATCTCTACTCCATTACTAGATAAATGCTTTAAATTTTGGTGTTGCACTGTTAAACAATAAGCCTTGCAACATTCAACGGCTAAGATGTGACCCTAACAGATTGAATTAAATTAAGTTTAACTCTTTTAATGTTTATAATGTACACATATTTCACTGTGATCCATAAGCTTCAAGCGCCTTACGCAAGTTGTCACTAAGTTGAGTTCGAAGTGATTGCGGTTCGAGTACCGCTATATTGGCGCCCTGTCCTTTTAACCACCAGTTCAATTGCCAACTATTGTGCACTGTTGCTGTCAGTTCATAAAAATGTTCGTCTAAAGGTATTAATACCATATCGTCAGACATAGGGCTTTCGGTTAGATGAAATGCTAACTCTGCGGTGACCTTAGCTTTAAGCTTTAGGGTTTCGCCGTTAGAGAAGTGCATTGCACCGTCTTGTATGTATTGTTGTAAATTGAAGTCAGCTGGACGAATACCTTGCTCGTAGGTACGTTTTACCGTTTGAAAACGGTGCATTACGAAGCGCTTTACGGCGGCATTCTCATGCCCTTTTGTTATATCTTGAGCAATCAGGTAAAGCACGTCTCCACAATAGTTCTATACTTTTAATCCCTTTATCGGCTTTGTTTCCTAAATAGGTTGAACTAAAACCGTAGCCGCTGATCTGATCGGCATCGCCTATCAACTTACCCATCAACCTTGTCAAAACCTCGCTATAAAACAACCAACTGGAAGCAATACAACCAAGCCTTAATCAACCGCGGTTCACTTACCTTTTGGATTGATGAGGATGCAATTACTAAGTGGAAAGCCAAGGTCGAGCAGCCCAAGAAAGGTCGCCCTCAAGTGTTTAGCGACTTAGCCATTACCACTGCGTTGATGGTTAAGCGTATTTTCTCTATGCCACTGAGAGCCTTACAGGGCTTTATCAATTCGGTGTTTAAACTGGGTGACATCCCATTATCTCGCCCGCATTACACCTGCATCCGTAAATGCGCGAAAACGGTCAATATTGCTTTTAAAACCAAGACTCGCGGCGCCATTGAGCACTTAGCTATCGACTCAACAGGCTTGAAGGTCTATGGCGAAGGTGAGTGGAAAGTGAAGAAACATGGCACAGATGGAAAGCGCAGAGTGTGGCGTAAACTGCATATTGCCGTAGATACACATAGCCATGAAATTATTGCCGCAGAACTCAGTTTATCAGGCGTAACAGACGCTGAAGTGATGCCCAATTTACTTAAGCAAACCCATCGAAAAATCCGCAATATCTCGGGTGATGGTGCTTACGACATGAAAGCCTGTCACGAAGCCGTTCGTCGAAAACGCGCTTTAGTGCTCATTCCACCTAGGGAAGGTGCTGCGCTATGGGAACAAGGGCATCCACGAAACTTAGCCGTCAGTTGGCAACAGCTTCATGGCTCAAATAAGCAGTGGAAAAAACGGTATGGCTATCATCGCCGTTCAATCTCAGAAACCGCTATGCACAGGATAAAACAACTGCTAGGAGGCACGTTGAGCATGCGGAATTATAACGCTCAGCTGGGAGAAGCTTACGCGATGATTAGGGCTTTGAACAAGCTTACTGGGCTAGGTATGCCTGAAACCCACTATGTAGCTTGATATTTGAACAATGATGAGAGTTTTGTTCGCTGACTCAATTTAGGAAACAAAGCCTGGCTCCAGTGGTGTGCAAACGAAAACTGATACTCTTTGAGTATCAGTATCAGGCAAAAAAACGAACAGCCAACATGGGTGGCATTTTATACCATTAAAAACTTTCAGACGGCATTATCTGTTTTAACCTCTGAAAAATAATAATTATTTTCTGTGACAATACGATATTTACCTTCAATATTTACTCCCTCATTTTGCCATTCATCAAAGGATTTCTTACGGCTAGCGGTTTCTGCGTTCGCACGCAAAACAATATCGAGATTTTCTCTCAATTGTTTATAGACAGGGAAAAGCTGATTAATAAAATCTTCCTGATTTAAAGAACCTAATAGACCTTTTCGTTGTTCTTCTAGCATTGAGACAATCTGTGTCACCATTTCTCTGAATTCGGCTTCGGCTGTAGCTTTTTTATAGCTATCGAAAGCCTCCATAGCGAGACCTAATACTGCAAATATTGCATTCGCTTTAGCGGCAAAATTAACGGCCCCCCACGGTTTGAATTTCATGTATTTAGCCAAATCCATACCTACCATTTTACCCGCGGAAACAATACCATCCCTTGCAGCTAGAATATGTGTATTATTTAATTTGACATTTTTCAGGCTAGAAATACCTTTAGTAGCTAAATCAGCTCCTACTGATGTTTCAAAGCGACTCATTTCATTGTCAAAATCCAAGCTGATACGATGTAAACTGCTAGATACAGACTGGCATTGACGACTAAACTCTTTTTCGATTTCTGTATTTAATACAATACCCTCTGCACCAATTTCACTTTCATAAAAATCGGTAAACGTTGTTAAGTCCGTACCTTTAACTTGACGAATAAGTGAAGTGAAATGATTACTAACAAACGCCATTAATTCCACGCGAACGTTGGCAATTTTAGCAACCATTGGTGCAAGTTCGTTATTTAAGTGTTTGGTTGTATCTGATAACTTAAGTAGCTCACTGTCTAATAAAGCTTGTTGCTGCCTTACTATAGGCATTTGCCTACCCAATACATCTTGAATCATACTTTTTTGTGCTTCTAATACAATCGGTGTAGCCCCTCCGTTTTGTGTGATGGTTTGGAGGGTGGCTTCTTGTAAGGTAGTGATGCGGGAAATTTTCTTAAATTCGTCTAAATGCTCCAACCAGTAAGATGTGCCTTCACCAAACGGATTAGCTGATACACCAACGACTTTTATATGCTCTACTTCTTGCTCGGTCAAGTCAATTAAATTTTCCAAGCGGTTAATAACATTATCTTTTTTTACCTTTAGATTTTGACGGTAATCCCAATCGTCTTCTATATCTGCAACTTCATCAAAGCGACTTAAAACAAAAACTGTTCGCGGCAACAAGCTTAAATCACGAAATAACCAAGCTAAGTCATCTTGATGGCTTTCTTTGACTGGATTAACCGAGTTCATTACATACAGCACTAAGTGTGCTTCACTTACATATTTTTTGGTAATTTCTTTATATTTTTCAATTTCACCTGCGCTATTGATTTGCTCTTTAAAGCCGAATAATCCTGGTGTATCAATTAACTCGATATCGTTATCCAAACGATATACTTGTACCTCGTTGGACGATTCCTGCTGGCTAATATTCATGCTTTTGTTTAAACGTTCCAGCCAAGCTGCAGCAATGGATGTTTTACCTTCAGAAAATCCGCCAATCAGAGCTACTTTTAATATCTTTTCTTCAGCGTTTTTGAGGGCTGTTGCTAGCTTATCCATCAAAGCTATATCAGGATTCAGTCCAAAAACCCGCCCCTTTTCTATAAAACCTGCTAGTTTTTGCAGCACCTGAAGGGTTTGCTGCTGTTGATGTTTAAATTCAACTACAGTATTACTCATAATAATGTCCTCTTTTTAGTTTAAGATTTTATATTGCTGGCGATGGCGGTTAATTCGGTATTAGCCTGTTTCAGTGAGGTATTGATATCAATACATTGTTTAACTGGAGCTTCTAATTCTTTTTGTATTTTTCCCATTTCGACAAACATTTCCTGTTTTATTTGTGTGATGATTGTATTGATTTCATTTTCGATGTTTTTATTCGCCTCACGTAGGACTTTATCTGTTTCTTTTCTTTGCTGGGATTTTTTGTAGTCGGAATCAAAAAAGCCCCAAACAGATTTAACTATACCTACTACCGAACCAACAAGAGCCAGAACACCTCCAACAAATGCTACTGTCCACCCCACGGGATTACTAACTAAGAAGGCGACCCCAAGAGCTGCACTTATACCACCTGCAACCAATCCGCTCAATTTTAGACCATTATCCATATTAATGTTAATTTTAAAACTTTTCTGAAAATCGAAATTATTATTTTGTGCTGTAACAATGTTTTTTAAATGGTGACTTGAGCGTTTAATTATACTCTTGATTTTATCACCCAAAGCATCAGCTTCATTTTCAATTAATTGTTTCAGTGTTACTTGAATATTCTCTGCATTTTTATTTAGAGTATTTTTTAAACTTCGTTTGAATTCATCATGACTTATATCTCCTTCAATCTCATCGTAAATACGTTTCTGCACTTGGTCGTGAAACTTACATCTGACTTTGCTGCCTGCTGCATGTAAACTCCCTGTGAATTCTTCTAAACAAACATTAATTTGTGATTTAGAATTAGAAACTTCACTTTTTACATTTTTTTCCAGATTGGTAAATTCGGCTTGTAGCTTTTCCATTTCACTTAAAGAGTTGTAAAGAGCTTTATAAGCTTTATTTAAATTCGACCTAAGAATTTTATTTCGATAGTCGTCAATAATATTTGTTTTTAAGCAAGTGACGAACTCAGTTAGGCCACTTAATAATAAAATAGCCTGAGAATTTGTAAATTTTTCTAAAAATTTCCGCTGTTCGGTAGCGTCTTTGCTACCGGGTACAATACATTCAGTCAGCGCTAGATAAGCGGGGCGCGCACTAATGACTAAACTTCCGCAGTATTGCTCTTTCAATTCTGTTTTTAGCTTCGCATCCATTGCAGCCAGACTATTGCGGTTGTCTTCATTCAATAGTGGTGAAGTCAATTGGCGTGGGCTGTTGGCTGGATGGTTGTATATTGACCATACCTCGCTTTGCGCCCCCAAATGCGCTTTGATTTTTTCCAAAGTACCTTTTGCATTACTTGTGTTCCCATCATTAGTCTGCGGCGGGCGTGCTGTGCGTGTTACGTAAAATACAGCGTGTGCTTTGCGTACGGCCTCTTCAATTGGTTTACTGACAACAGTTTCATCACCTTCGATACCAGGAACATCGATTAAAGAGAATTGCTGTCCACCTAAATCAAAATCAAAAGCGGTATTCGTACGGGTAAAGTCGGAGCGACCATCACCAATAATTTGTCCATCAGCAAATTCAGCCAGTTTATTCGCTTCG
The DNA here is from genome assembly GCF_031932025.1 of Shewanella sp. SP2S2-4. Classification (NCBI taxonomy): domain Bacteria; kingdom Pseudomonadati; phylum Pseudomonadota; class Gammaproteobacteria; order Alteromonadales; family Shewanellaceae; genus Shewanella; species Shewanella sp. SP2S2-4. Next base: position 8,454 of record NZ_JAUOER010000003.1, on the reverse strand, counting down.
TTATCTAAACGGTTCCTTTCAGTTTCAGCTTTTCGTTGTACTTCCTGTAATTCTTGTTTCCTTTTGGCAATTAGGGTTTGTTCCTGTTTTTTTTGCGCCTGAAGTTCAGTAAGAGCGATATCTGCCAACTGTTTCAGTGTCTGATGGTGAGCGATAAGAGCGTTATGTTCAATTTGCTGCTGTTTTTTTACTTTTGCAACATGATATTTAATTTCTGCCAACTGTTTTTTTTCTGGGGATTCAAAAATATATGAGGTGATTTTTTGCCACCAATTTCGTTCAGCTCTAATTTTTTGCAGCAGCTCATTCAGCTTGAGAGTTTCGGATTCAAACTCTCGTATAACCTTGTTGTGCTGCATGGCTAATTCAGCAGCTTCCTGCATAGATTTGTTTTCCGCTTGGCTAACCGCTAATTCAGCCTGTATGATTTGTGCAGCATATTTTTGCGATAATGTAGCAAGCTCTTGATTAACAGCCTCAAGAGTCTTTTCCGTATCCATAATCACATCCCGCACTTCGTCAAATTTTTCTTGGGTTAGACCGAACTGTTGCTGAATTTCTTTAAACTTTCGCTGGCTTTCTTGCTTAGTTTTTTCCCCCAGTTGTAAGCGTAAAGCTTCAATCAAGCTAGATTTGCCAGCATTAGTTTCTCCATAGAAAGCAATGGTAAAGCGTTTCCATTCACTGCTTTCTTTTAGCTTATTCAATTCATTTTGGAGCCGTTCATTGAGCAGACTCAAATTCTCCATCGCTCCAGAAATGTCTTCTGCCAAACGACCTTGACACTGTTGTTCCGATAAACTTTGGATAACAGTTTGAATCTGTATCTGAATTGATTCATAGATTTGATTAGATTGTTCGCTCATGGCATTCCTTTTATTTGTGTACGTCCAGCATGGACATGAGCTAATTGGGTGAGAGTCCTCTATAAGAAGGTCATCATCCTTAGCTATTTATAATTATTGTTGTTAAGTGTTAACTACTAGCGAACGGTAGGGACAACTCCGAGAGGTAATGTCTGAAGGATACCGGACGCAAAGCTGCGAACTGATGAACAAAAACATCATAGGAAGAACACTATTAATTCAGATGCATCCATTTTCATCTCTTTTCTCCTTCTGGGCATAAATCGGTTGTTAGACTTGGCCGAAGCCACATCCCTGTGAATTTGTATAAATGATGCTATAGGAATTTGCTTTTTTGCGGTAGTGGTTTTTTACAAAGTTTTGAGGGTAATCACTTGATATTATTTCAGCTTTATCATTCTTTTAGGCTCATTTTTGACTTGTTATTGACCTTGATTGGCACCATTGAGGCCCACCTTCTGGTTAACACTCGTACCACATCCATCATAGGTTTAAGCTCACAAAGCTAACTGCTTTTCGCTATCGTTCATTCCGCTACATCTTTAAGGCGTGGTTATCCTGACACGCGTACTGGCTAACCTTGGCTATTTATCATCACTAATCCTGTTACCATATCTGCTCAATAAACTACAAGTGGCCAAACTGGCATTGCGGGCTTGACTACGAACAGTTTTCCTTAACAAAGGATTCGCCAATGTCGCCTGCGGTTTGCCAATTACCGCTAGATCAGCGCTGATTTTTTGTGGCTGCAAGCGTTGGCAAGAAAACCCAAATGCCTCATTCGCATCAGCCTTTGGGCAACACAAGAATTAAATAGCGGCGAATAAACTCATCACAGCTTAGCGGTATTTGCTTATGCTGCAGACCGTCACGATTGAAAACTGACATCTTCTGCGATCACTTCTGCAATTCTTGACTGATGCAGCATGACTCTACGGGTATCACGCCCAAAGTATTCAACCACGGTTTCGGCGCGGCTCAGACATGCTTTGTTGTAAACACAACACGAATTTGCCATTAACTAAGGTTTCACCACAGGGATAGCCAGTTTACGTTGTCGCAGTGACCGTAACAGCTTGGCCCGATAATCGCTGGAAAAGCTTTCACCGAAAATTGATATTTCGGTAAGTTAATTTTAATGATGTCTACTGGCAGAATCGTATTGAACATCTAAACTAAAATAGGGTTGTTGCAATGTTCGTGATATGCAGTCCGGTTTATAGCGTAAATCAGCTGCTTAAACGCACTTGCGCCTTTAATATTTAAGGAGCAACCCATGATAGAAAAACTGGCTCAACAAGCTGAAATAACAGCAGAACTGTTCTCTCTTGAAGGCATCCCTACCGCATATGGTTGTCGAATAGATGATATTGAACAGATGAAATTGCATTGTAAGTCAATCCAACCATTCAAAGCTTGGTGCGTCGTTTCAGAGTGGATCATTTGGATTATTGATGTCCCACAAGGCACCCCTGGCACTCACCCTATTAAAGAGCTGGTACTGGCGAATCACATAATTGAAGATGGCCAAGGCCGTTTCCCCAGTGGCGGATGGGTCAGAACCACAATGGTTGTCCATACTCACCATAACTGCATCTTTGAAACGAACAATACCTTCTACATTCTAGTGGGGAGCGGTAACAGTAAGCGCCTGTCCCTCAACGAGTTTGGTCAGAAAATTAAGTTATTCAGTCAAATCTACTGATACGCTCAAAATGGGCTCTTGAATAAGGGCCTACCTACCTTGCTAGTAAAGTCGATGATGATATAGAGTAAACCACAGCAACCGTAACCACCGCGGCTCAATGGGACAGGAAACGCCACGCGTTGACAGTCCCTCTTGAAGCGTTAGTTAAATTGCAATAGCTCGCAGCTTTGCTTGAGCAAATACTGTTATTGAATTCTCAGTTGCTCGCTCTACTTCAAAATAACCACCGGACATTGAAAGTTGACGCACATTCAATGAGTCTGAACCAAATTTTTTAAACCAATACGGTGCAAGAGAGCATTGTGCTGAGCCTGTTGCCAAATCTTCAGATATACCAATTTTTGGAGCAAAGTATCTTAGAACATAACCATTATTACTATTTGCAGCCGTCACAATTAAAGCATGATATTCATTGATTTCTCTCAAGTGCTTATAATCTGGCTGGAAATTCATTACCGTCTCTACCGAGGGGAAAACTAAGACTAAATCTCGAGTAGAAAAAACATCAATGGCATCAATCGCCAAATCAGATATTTCTGCTGGAACAGCACAAGGCTTACCTTCCCAGCTCGGCAATACGAGTGAATATAGGCCATTTCTTTTAGAAATCACTACCTCACCGTGTTTACTGTTGAAAACTACTTTTTCCAATGGGTACTTAGAAAGGATCGCTGCACCAGCTCCCAAACTACCGTGACCACAAAGGTTAATTTCACCATCCAATGCAAACCAGCGAATGTGAAATTGTCCGTCGACGTTAGTAATGAACGAAGTCACTGGCAGTCCAACATCATGAGTAATTTGATGCAACTCAGTATCAGACAGCCAGTTATTTAGCTCTAACACTCCACAAGGATTGCCAAAAGCCGATTCGCCGGTAAACACATCATAAATCTCTATGTTGATAATCCACCATCCTTGACTGCAATTTAACGCTTTGCACACGTGCAGTCGGCGCGAAGCGGCGCCAGTCGAAGCCCCAACAGGGCGATGTGCTACAACTTGTTATAGGGCAGGTTTACCATGAAATGCAACATATAAACTTTGTAGCTTTGTTGGCACTAAAGGCCAGCCCATTTCTTTAGTTTTCTGGCTAGCCTGCCAAAACAAATGTTCTACATAATACACATCAATAAACTCAAACTCTTTTGGATGCGCATTGGGTAATTTTTCATTTATGTAATCTAGATAGCTTTGAGCTAACGCAATATTGCCAGAAGAAAATGCCTGAGTAGTAGCATTTGCAAACTCCTCCATTTTTGAAGTGGTCATAAAGACATCGTGCGAATCCATTTTGCGTTTCACTTCTGGGAATAAAAAGCATATCTCATTCAAGAAATTATCGATAATTGGCTCTTCTGTCTCGTTCATATTTAAGTCCTATTACGCCCAAATTTAGCGCGGAAAACCGCGCAGCGGGTTGCCGGCAATAATATTTGATTATTATGTGATAACTACGCGCACCACTCGCCTACTGCATCAGGCGAAACAAAACCATACATCATAATGTTGTCTGGTGTTTCTCCGAACCCTAACGCAAACTCATTTGTAGACTCTAGTGTAAGCAGCCAGCGGTTACCCATTTTTGCGATTGCTAGCACATTTGATTTCTATGTTTGTCATAATCGTGCCCAATAAGCGAAGCGAATGTTGTTTATTGTTTTGTTAGCCGCGTTTCCCAATTATGCGCTTTGCCCTTTCTAAGACATGATCAAACGTCATAATTGTTAGGTTATGGTAACTACTATTGAGTACGCGAAATGCCTGTTGTTGCTCTTTATTCCAATCATTTGAGCGCCCGTAAATTAAAGTGCACCTTGGCTTGATGGTTTTAACGTAGCCTACCCTTTCCATGAACTTGACGCTGTTAGCTTCCAGTTCAACTTCATGAATGTAACTCTGGGATTGAGTGATAGCTTTAATTAGGTCAGAGTGCGGATAATAGTTATTGTGGTCAAGTCCCGTAGACCAAAATTTAAGGCTTCCCTCAGGGCGTTTTATTTCGACAATATCCAGAAAACCATCATAGCTTTCCATCAGAAAGTCTGAAATATTGTGGGTATCTATAGCCCTCTCATCTAGAACTTTGACAAAGTCACTACCAAGAACCCAACTATTTTTTTCAAACCAGTTTTGCCATACGTTTTCAGTAAAGTCCGACTCTAAAAGGTATTGGAATTCATCTAGCGCTCGGACTTTTCGAGCATGCTCTAAACCTAACTCTAGATCTTCAGGGATTACCTCATTTGCCAAAAGGAACTCAAGCATTCCCCGTTTGTCTGGCAAATTCAACAACTGTTTAATTTGCTCAGCATTGGAAAGATCATACGGATTATCAAGTGGCAAGAAAGCTCTAGTACCTTGCTTGAAAGGTTCATAATTGTTTGAAATAAAATCAATTAAATTGTGAAACTCTTCACTGTCTAGTGTTAGTTCACTTTTAGGGCTATCGAGCTCGAGAGTTTCACTCTCATGCCAACTCTTTGGTTTATTGTATCTACCAAGCTTCAAAAACACTTCATCTTCTGAAGTGTTGTGCGGAATCTTCCAAAATATAGCTCTAGTCAGAACACGAGGTTTATCACGAATTATCCTAACTAATCTGTCTTTAATTTGTGCCATGATACCTCTCAATTAACTCATAGCTGCTAACGCCCGCCACAAACGCGAGCAACTTGTTGCGAGTCGAGCGCTCAAAGGGCGCGTTTTTGATGGCGATGTGTACGCCCAGCATGGCATGAACTAATGAGGTGAAAGTCCTCTGTAGGAAGATCACCGTTCAATAACATCCTGTTATTAAACGTTAACTACTAGCGAATGGCAAGGGCTTATCATTGATGATTGGTTTGAAGGAAGCCGCTAGCAAATTTGCGAGCTGATGAACAAGAACATCATATGAGGCGTAGGCTAGAGGTGAGTTGGCAGGGCCTCCCCCACGAAGTAAGGGGACAAGACGACGAAACCACGTGATCTAATGGCCACTGTAAATGAGCAACCAGCCTTCAACAGCGATTTATTCCAACAACTGCTTCAGCCTGAGAATTTACACCGAGCTTGGCGTCAGGTTAAAGCCAATAATGGCGCGGCTGGTATCGATGGCATGACCAAAGCCAAGTGGTTAAGGTACGACAAAGCAAGTTCCTAGGGTTTACCTTTAACCGCGGAAAGATCCAGTGGCATGTCAAAACACTGCACATCTTTAAACAAAAGATAAGGCGACTGACAAACCGCAATTGGGGCGTGAGCATGAGCTATCAATTGTTTAAAGTGCGGCAATACATGCAAGGCTGGATCAATTACTTTGGCATAGCCAACGCTTACCAAGAGTGTGTCGATTTAGACCACTGGATCCGTCGTCGAGTACGTATGTGCTACTGGCGTCAATGGCGAAAGCCACGGACTAAGGTACAAAACTTACTCAAACGTGGCGTCAGGATCCAAGCGGCCGTTGCTTGTGGAATTACAAGCAAAGGGCCGTGGCGAAGCTCGAAAACACCAGGGATACAGCAAGCGCTGAGTAATGAGTATCTTAAGAAAGCAGGATTGTATTCACTGAGAGATGGATGGATCGCGGTTAACTATCCGAACCAGAAAACAGGTTAGGCGTTCTAAATGAACCGCCCTGTGCAGAGCTGCATGCAGGGTGGTGTGGGGGCTGGAGGCTAAATACCTCCGGCTACCCGATTAGTTTTGGATATTTGCATACCTTTGGGAAGCAGGTGCATTAACTAAACTGAGCCTATATTCCATATATTTTTTAACGGTTTTTGAATCACAATATTCAACAAGATCTTCCCAAAACAATACGCCAACATCATCTTTGAAGTCCTTAATAAAACAGGCGTAACTACTACTCTCGTGCTTTTTCATTTTTATGGCTGACTTCCATTTAGTGGAACTTACTAAAAGGCAAAAGTGTAATGTATATTTATAATACCTTTCTCTAATAGCGTTAATTCTTTTAAGATTACTCTTAATGTCTTTCTCTATAGACCAATTAGTTAGGTATTTCGCTTCAATTGCGATCATTGTCTTTGATACTGGGTCATGAAGTAAAATATCCGCAAATTCCCCTCTGTCAGAGTCGATATCGAGTAAATAGGTATGATTATCAAAACTGATTGAAGGAGACTGCAAGTACACTGTTTTATTTAATTTTTTTGATAGGTAGCTATTTATCCACACTACACGCTCGTCGTATCCATCAATAAATTCATTAAAAAAATAACCAGCAAAGAACTTTGTATAGAGGTTCCGCTCTTTTTCTGATTCTAAAACACATGGCCCTGAATTAAAAATCATACGCAATCCTAATTGTAAGAAACTAACGCTTTGCTAATTGGCTGCCGCAGCGTAACGTAGGCAGTCCAGTGGAGGCCACGCTGTTTGTGGCCGGAATGAAATTAAGCAACTTGTTAGGAGTTTTTCTGTCCGCCATGAATTAGCTCTTTATTGACCTCATTGATGAACGCCTCAACCACCTTTAGCGAAAGCCCACTTTTATGGAAGTGGATTTTTGCCTGTTTTTCCTTATAACTGACTAGCTCTGCTTCGATTATTAATTCGTTATCGAGTGTGCATTCCAAGCTAAGTGTATCGAAGTCGTTAGCGCTTGTAACAACAAGGGTATATTTTCTTCCTTCAATTTCCATGTTACTCAAGACTCCTAACGCAAAGCACTCGGGTGACGACCGCGCAGCGGTTGGCATCCCAGCCGCCGCAGGCTGCGAGTGATGCGCCTTGTTATGAGATTATTTTTTGAATCCATTGCAGTGCATCCTTGCGAGTTTTCTCAGAAACACGAGGTGAATCAGACGAAATGATAATGTTCAGGGCGGCTTCCGCACGACCTGCATTTATAATACTTCGAGCGTGGCCAGTACGAGAGATACAAGAGCCCTCAGTATAATCTGTCTCTGCTCGTAGCTTTTCGACTATATCCTCGCGCGATAATGTGTTCGACGAAAACTCACCAAAAAATCTCACGAAACAAGCCTGACCAACCGATTGAAGAGTTCTTGAAAGTTGTTCATCATTCATGGGTTAACTCCTAACCAAAAACTCATAACGCACGCCTAACAGCGAGCAACTTGTTGCGATTCCAGCGGCCGCAGACCGCGATGTTTGAGGCGCTTGTTAGTTTTCAATTGCCGCGACCTCTATTCCAAAAGGTGATATTTGCCCAAAAACTCGTATTTTCGAACCTAACTCAAGATTGCCGTAAACAGACTCTGATAAACAAATATGTTGTTTGATAAAAAAAGTGACTTCTTTTACAACAACTCTCGGAGCACATCGGCCTTTAAATATTACACTTTCCATTTCTACGACAGTTAGCTCTGTGGTGCCGTCACTTGCATAAAAAGGATGCAAAAATTTCGGCAGGCCGCCGAATATAGCTGTCGCTAACCAGCCAGCAAATACGACCGGCAGAACTACCAAATATGTGCCTTTCCAGTTTCTTCGAACTTCAGAAAAATGACTTTTGTTCAAAAAATACATACAACCAAATGAAAACAACCCGAACACTAATAAAAACACATACAAACTGAAGATCCATGTACCTGATGAGTTATCAACGGTAACTCTGACATCTGAAAAAATAGATAAATAACCTCCAGCGAAAAGGAAAATAATGATCGCTAAAGCCACTATTCGGTTAGCAATGTTAATTGCACTAAGTATCATTTGGTTAACCTAAAAACTAACGTTAAGCACAACGGCAGTTTGTAAGCTGTGCGTTGTGGAATACTTTTGCGCAGCAAAACCACATAAGCGCGACTTACAAACTGTCCAGCCGCGCAGCGGCGTGTTGCTACGCCTTGTGTACGCCCAGCATGGGCATGAACTAATGAGGTGAAAGTCCTCTGTAGGAAGGTC